>JAJHQN010000012.1 GCA_020833325.1 Desulfurococcaceae archaeon
TACACCAACATCCTAGTAGATGAGGTTCTAGTAGAGATAAGCTTTGGACTCGAGTATCCGGAAACCCTGCTGGATTCACACGATGTATTTGGCTACAGGCATAACGCTATTATAACAGAACCTGAATTCCACGTAATCCTCAAGCTTAAACCTGTGGTGGAGAGGTGGCGGGAGGAGGACATATTAAAATACCTGCACGAGTACCTGAAACTAGCATTAGACCTGAGGATTGCAAGGTACCTCGATGAACGTAAGATGAAAGGTTACCTGGAACGAGAGCTTAGAGGAGTAAACCTAGGAGAGGTAACCTGGAGGCTTGAAAGGAGCCTTGGAGCTGTTAAGGAGATGGGATCCAACTATTATAGGGGAGCAAGCTACACTCTAATAAGGGCTAGAAAGAGTTTAGATGAGGTTATCGAGGATGCACTAGCGGTAGTGAAGGACATGATAGGTGGGTAGAGGAGCTCTAGAATACCGGGGACATCGAACCCCCATCTTTAGAGGCGGGGTTTGCTGAGCTCTAATACCACTAGGGCATAGAGATTAGCTGTGAAGACATATAAGCTGTAGCTCACTACCCTAGGATGCGGAGAGGGCATAGGGGAGGCCGTGGCCAGCGGCCCACGGGCCTAAGGCCTGAGGACACACCGCCCTCAACACGGAGGCCAGGCCCCGTAAGGGGCACGGGTGACACCCGTGGCAACGGCACAGAAACGACACGGCCCCCGGGGATGTCGAGGATGCCGTGAGACCCCCTGGGTGACCGGGGGGTAGTAGCCGGTTGAGTAACCCGGGGGATGCGTTGAAACGGCCGACCCTGGCTGAGCAAGGCTGGGGGGCTATGAGGGCCGTGCAGCCCCCTGGGGGGACCGCTGAGTCTAATGCCGCTGTAGTACTGAAGGCGGGTTATGGCTACGGTCTCCCCGCCTAGATCCCCTCTATGGCTCCTGGTATCGTCTTAGTGTTTCTCGGCGATGACATGTTACACTTATAGGGTCTATGTTTTTCTGGGTTGTTTGGTGGCTTGGTGTGGGGTTTACAGCTCGCCTACTGGTTGGTTTTCTGCTTGGCCTGGTTGTCGCTACTCTCCTACACCCTGTTGTTGGTTTTGGTGAGGAGAGGGTTGTTAGGGTTTATAACTATAGCGAGTACATTGATAAGAGTGTCTTGGAGGATTTCGAGAGGGAGACTGGGATTAAGGTTGTATACGATGAGTATGAGGCTGCTGAGGAGGCTTGGGCTAAGCTTAGTGTGGGGGGTGGTGGCTACGATGTAATAGTCATAGCTCATACCCATGTTAGGCTTGCCATAGAGAGGGGTTTGGTGAGAGCTCTCGATAAAAGCCTTATACCCAACATAGCTAACCTCGACCCCCTCGTGGCCTCGCACCCAGCTGATCCCAGGCAGGATTACGCTATACCGTACATGTGGGGTATTACGGGGATAGCCTATGATTCAAGGTGTGTTGAGAAACCACCTGAAACCTGGAGGGAGTTCCTGGATCCAAGGTTCCTTGAGAGGTATAAGGGTAGGGTTTCCCTGCTAGAGGAGTTCAGTGATGTTGTTGAAGCTACCATGATAGCGTTAGGCTACGATATAACGGATAGGGGTAGCTGGAATGAGAGGGTTATGAGGGAGGTTATAGAGCATCTTAGGGGGATTAAAGGCTACCTCATAGGGTTCTGGGGTGCCGCTAAGTACATGCCAGCTTTAGCAAGGGGGGAGCTATGCCTAGCTCAAGCCTGGAGTGGTGATGTACTAGTTGTTAGAGAGGAGAACTCCAATGTAGGGTTCGTCACCCCAAAGGATGGAGCGTACTTCTGGGTAGACTTCCTAGTGATACCCAGGGATGCTAGGAATGTTAGGGAAGCACACATGTTCATAGACTACCTGCTAAGACCCGATATAGCAGCTAGGAACGTCAAGGCAGTATACTACTCATCATCTGTTAAGAAGAGCTTGTTAGAGGAGGTTGCTGAGAAGAGTGGGGATGAGGAGTTAAAGGCTATCCTAGAAGACCCCCTGGTATACCCACCGGCTAGCGTGAAGCTAATACCAAGCCCTGTATTCGACGAGGAGATGCTTAGACTCATAACGATGGTTCACACTGAGGTAATGGCTGAAACACAGTGGATGCCCGTAGCCGCTGTGGTATTAGCTGTCATAGTGATATCAGCGGTAATAACATACTATATTCTAAGGAGGAGGATAGCCTAAAAAAGCCTGGAGCATATGAAGGCCTAGGGGAGCCTGAACACTGGGGGTTGAGGTGGCTGGTGTCGAAGTTAGATTTGAGGATGTATGGAAGAGCTATGAAGCTGTTATTGCACTAAGAGGGGTTACTCTAACAGCCCCTGGGGGTAGGATAACAGTACTCCTAGGCCAAAGCGGTTGCGGTAAGACTACACTACTTAAAATCGCAGCAGGCCTCCTAGAGCCTGATAGGGGTAGGGTTTACTTTAACGGTGTTGACTATACAAGGGTTCCAGCTGAGAGGAGGGATGTTGGGATGGTTTTCCAGGATCTAGCACTCTTCCCGCACATGAGCGTCTTCGAGAACGTCGCCTTCGGGCTTAGGGTTAGAGGTGTAAGGGGTTTAGAGCTTGAGAGGAGGGTTAGGGAGGTTCTAGATCTTGTTGGCCTCGATAGGAGTTTCTACAATAGGAGGGTTACGGAGCTTAGCGGTGGTCAGCAACAGAGGGTTGCACTTGCTAGAGCTCTCGTCATAGAGCCTAAGGTGCTCTTACTAGATGAGCCCCTAGCACACCTAGACTACAAGGTTAAGCAGAGGCTCCTAGAGGAGGTTAGGAGGATACAGAGATCACTTAGGATAACGACAATCTATGTAACCCACGATCAGCTAGAGGCCATGGCCGTAGGTGATGTAATAGCTGTTATGAGGGATGGCTATGTAGTCCAGGTTGGCACCCCAAGGGAGGTCTACGAGAACCCGAGGGACTTGTATGTAGCCTCGTTCTTCGGAGATGCTAACATTCTAGACTCAAGGTTCGCTGGCTTAAACTCAGATGGCCTTGTAGCATTAAGGTTTGAGGATGTAATCCTCAACCCTAACGGTGATGTTGATGTAGTATACGAGGGTGTCGTGGAGGACATAATATTCCAGGGGGCTTTTGTAAGCTTAGAGGTTAACGTTATCAATAGGTCTTTGAAGCTCCTAGTGCCTAGGAGGGAGTTCGCGAGGCAGGGTGTCAGCCTAGGTTCTAGGGTTAGAGTTGGATGGAAGCTCTCCGAAGTAAGGGGGTTTAATAGTGGTACAACGTAGTCTAGTCATAGCCGTAGCCCCCCTGGTCGTAGCTCTACTCCTACTCTTCTACGCTCCCAACATAGCACTAGTCTACTACAGCTTCTACGATAGGGTTAGAGGGGTTTTCACCATAGACTTCTACCTAGATGTCATCACCAACACAGTCTACCTTAACGTCATACTCTACAGCCTAAGCATAGCTGTTACAACGGTTCTAGCTACACTAGCTCTAACACTCCCCGTAGCCGCCTACATAGCATTATACTCTCGTGGCTTCGAGAGGATCCTACTACTTGTTATCTTTACAACACCATTCTGGATAGACTTCCTACTAAGAGCTTGGGCTTTGAAAAGCCTCCTCTACATGGTAGGTGTCAGAGAGGGGTTCTTAGCACTAATGGTGGGGATGGTCTACGACTACATACCCTTCACGCTCCTACCTGTATACGCATCCCTAGCTAGGATGCCCCCGCATATTGTTGATGTAGCTAGAACCCTTGGGGCCGGATCTCTAGACATATGGACTAGGATCATAATACCCTATGCGGTCCCAGGAGTCCTCGTAGGCTCAGCACTAGTACTCCTCATGAGCTTCACCGAGCTCGTCATACCATCACTACTAGGTGGTGTTAGGGGGTTCACGGTAGGCCCCCTCATATACACTCTAATCCTAGCTGGTGACGATTGGGGTAGGGGTGCAGCTCTAGCCATAGTGATTACCGTGCTCTCCGTGCTATCCATAGTGTTAGCCTACAGGAGGTTCAAAGGGTGGCTTCTATGAGCTCCAAGCAACTACTAAGAGTTTACACCTATGTTATCGCACTCCTACTCTACATACCGATAGCCTTCATGGTGGTTAGTAGCTTCAACTCAAGCCCCTACATAGGGGTGTGGGAGGGCTTCACTACGTACTGGTACCAGCTACTCCTAAGGGATAGTGAAGCCCACATAGCGTTAGTGAACAGCCTAACGATAGCTATCGTGAGCTCAACCCTAAGCGTCTCTACAGCCCTCCTAGCAGCCCTCCAGGTTAGGGGTAGGAGGTTGACGGCTGTAGATGCGCTCGTCTACCCACCAATAGTCATGCCAGAGGTTGCTGAAGCTGTAGCACTATTCCTAGCATTCACCTACCTGGGCGTAGAGAAGGGGTGGTTAACGGTAATGCTAGGACATACAGCCTTCAACCTAGCATTCGCCTACGTGACACTAACCGTTTCAAGGGTCAGGTTCGAGGAGCTGGAGGACGCAGCTAGAACCCTTGGAGCTGGGAGACTACAGACGTTCAAGGACATAATCCTACCCCTAGCGATGCCAGGGATAGTAGCAGCACTAGCAATCACATTCCTCCTAAGCTTCACAAACTTCATAAAAACACTATTCACAACGGGACCTGGGTTCTACACACTACCAATACTAATATGGAATAGAGCTAGAAGACCGGGCATATCAGAGTTCGCAAGCCAGAACGCTTTAAACGCCCTAGCCACCCTAGTAACACTTACAGCCCTCTCAATAGCCGTAGCGTACACAGCGTACATGTTGAGAAAGGCTGGGAGGTAGAAATGGTCCCGCCGGGGGGATTCGAACCCCCGACCACCCGGTGCCTGCAGGCGGGCGGCCCCCTGCAGGCCCCGATGGTGCAGGTTTGCCCGTCCCACTACAGCCGGGCGCTCTACCGCTGAGCTACGGCGGGTTTCCCCTGTATTTAGTTTATAGTCTGCTCGGGCTTAATAAGTTTCTCTCGTCTTCTCTTATGCCCTCTTATCTAATGTTATTATTAGGTTTGCGTATATCTGGATTAGCTTCTCTAGCTCCTCTAGGCTTATGTGCTCGTCTGGTGCGTGTGCTGTTCTATATTCTGGTCCGTATGCTAGTGCTTTGCTTCCCGCCTTTGTGTAGTACCACATGTCAAGCCCTCCAGGGCACACTATGGGTTCTCCTATTCTAACACCTACTTGTTCTGAGGCTTCTCTTAGGGCTTCGTATAGCTCCCCTGGCTCGTTTATGGCTGGTTCCGCGCTGTAGTCTACTTTTATCTCGTAATCCGCTCCTACTAGGTGTGTAGCCCAGGCTATCATTGTTCTAAGCTCTTCGAGAGCGTATGCTACGCTCTCCTCGGGTATAAGCCTTCTATCTATCGTGAACATAAACTCGCCCGGAACCTGGTTCGTCTTACCACCCCCAACAACCCCTGCTACACCGCCAATCATCGCTGTTGGCATTGATGCCTCTACAGGTTCAACTTTATACTTTGATCTCCTAGCTGGGTACGTTGAGCCTATCATCCTCTGCAGTTCTAGGGCGACCTGGGATGCTAGTAGGAAGGCGTTCCTACCAAGCCAGGGGGTGCTGGCGTGAGCACTTAAACCTTTAACCTTAACTGTAACCCATAAGATCCCCCTATGGCCGTGCCATGGTGCTTTCAGGCCGCTAGGCTCCGGTATTAATACGTAGTCCGGGGCTCTCCCCATGTATTCGATGAGATAGCCTGAACCACACTTACCACCAATCTCCTCATCAGGCACGAACCCAGCTTCAAGGGTTAGCCTTGGTTTATAACCTAAGCTCCTTAGAAGCTTGAAAGCCCCAAGGGTGGCGGCTATGCCGCCCTTCATATCTATGGCCCCCCTACCGTAGAGCCTACCCTCCCTTATAACAGGCTTGAAGGGATCCGTTACAGTCCACCCACTGCCTCCAGGGACAACATCGTAGTGGCCGTTGAAGTGCAACCTCCTACCGCCATCACCAAGCCTACCGAAGACTATGAACCTAGGGTTACCGCTAGCCTCCGGGCACTTGGATGATTGATACTCAGCAGGAACCCTTAGAATCTCAACGTTAAACCCTAGGCTTTCGAGCTCCCCGGCTAGGAGCTCCGCAGCCTCCTCATAATGCTCCCCAGCGGGAGACACCGTAGGTATGGCTATCAGCCTCGATAGGGTTTCAACAGCGTAGTTTAAAGCGCCCTCAACCAGGCTCCTCTCAAACACTAACACCACCTCGCCAAAGCCCTAAAAGGTAACCTTAGGGTTTAAAAATTCACTCCACATACTGGGAGGCCTCTTGCTACAACCTTTGTATGGATTTAGGTTATTCAAGCCTCTTCCTACCATACTATACTCGGTGTCCTGTGTTGTCGTGCGTTAAGGTTGTCTTAGCTGGGACAGGCTCTGCTATAAACCCTCTTAGAGGGCAGGTCTCCGTAATCCTTGATATGGGTGGTTATACCGTGGTAGTTGATGTTGGGTGTTGTGCTCCGAATGTTGCTGAAAGACTTGGCTATAAGCTTGATGAAGTTGAATCATTCATAGTAACCCATGCTCACTATGACCATCTATGCGGGCTTCCAATGGTTGCATTCACTAAGACCTTTAGGAGTAGAGAGCCCGAGCTCAAAGTGTATACTGTAGCTTCAGGAGTGGATTTTGTGAAGAGCATCTTAGACCTTGTGACTGCCGGGAAGGGCGTAGGCTATAGAGTACACCATGTAACTTTAGGCTCACAAATAACCGTAGGTGATGTGAAGATAAGGTTTATAGAGGCAGATCACACAGTGGAGACCCTAGGAGTGGTAGCGGAGTACGCTGGGCTAAAGGTGGTGGTTAGCAGCGATAGTAGACCCACAATAGCATATAGGAGAGAGGCTGAGGAAGCACATATAGCCATACATGAAGCCACCCTGCCATCCAACATGAGAGAGGAGGCGAGGATAACAGGGCATACAGTGGTGGAGGATGCCCTAAAACAGGTATCAGGAGCGGAGCAAGCAATACTCTACCATCTAACGCAGTGGAGCGAAGTGGAGGCTATGGAGGCTACCGCGAGGAATAAGAAGGTACAGGTGGTACCAGATGGAGCCATAGTGAAAGTATGCTAACCACAAGTCGACAAAAGCCCGGCAAACCCACCTTTCCCAAGGCAAGGTGAGACCTTGAAGTGTTAAGCTTCAAACCTCCTAGGAACACACCACTAAGCTGACGCCCCCCGCCATGAAAGGCGAGAGCTCCAGTTGTGAAGACAGATGAGGCTTGCTCTACATAAAGGACTTGGAGGTTGAAGGGTTAACCCTGTTTCAGAGTACAACTTATCCTACCGGGCCCAGGTGAGATGCTAGTAGAGATCGTATCCCCTCACCAGAGGGTAGCGTGTTAGACCCTGCAGTTGGGGGAAACCCCCCTTTAACTAACACTAGGAATCAACCTGAGAGCCCTAGAGGTTTAATGAGGAGGAGCAAGGTGTTTAATAAATCAGTTTTCTTGTAAATGCCCCAGGGGCCCTAACCCCCTGGGGCTGAAGCCTATTCCAATACTCTTTCGAACCCCCCGCTTTCTACAATCCTTGGTTTCAACGTTGATTTAATGTGTTCGAATGCGGCTACAGGGTTTGTGTGTGTTCCACAACTGTAAACATCTACTGTTGCAAACCTGTATTCAGGCCAGGTGTGTATTGCTATGTGGCTTTCAAGTATTACAGCTACAACGCTAACCCCGAGGCCTATTTTCCAGGATTTAATGTCTAGGACTTTCATATTACCTATATATGCTGCCTCGACTACAAGATCTTTTAAAGCCTCCTCGTCAACTAGTATCTCGCTATTAGCACAGTCTATGAAGTTGCCGTAGACGTGGTAGCCGTAGACCCTAGGCCTCCGCTCTAACCTAAGCTGCCTGGCCTCGGTTAGAGTCTCCATTTAACCCCACCCCCCATATTGTCTAAACAATCAGCAAATATAAGCTTAATGCCCGCCTACAAGCAGGCCTGGATCCCGGCTAGCTTGCCTAGCAACGCTAAGCATCGTAGATCTAAGTTCGTAGGCTACCTTCTACTTTAAACTCTCACTCACCCCCTTAGTCTCGGTGTGCGGTCTTTGAAGAACGATGGTTTAGAGGAGTTAATTGATAGAATCTATGTTAAGATGGAGTTACTTGAAGGTAGGGTTAGCCTTATTGCTAAGGGTGATGATAAGGTTGTTATTCAGGTTCTAGATATATTGAATCAAGTCTACGATCTACTAGCTGAGCTTAGACGTGGCGTTAGAAGTAGGTGTGTCTAGGTCTTCTGGGCTTTCTTAACTCTAACCATGTAATCCTCTTTCCCCACCACGACAACCCTGTCTCCTCTCTTTACCTCCTCATCGCTTATAGCCTTCCAGTACTCCCCCTCCACCATTACGTAGCCGGGTTTGCCGGGTTCTATGTCTTCCAGGGCTTCCCCTATCTTACCCTCAAGCCTCCATATATATGGTTTAACCTTCCTAACCTGGAGTATCTTGTACACTAGGAAAGCTGTTGTAACCCCAGCTCCTATCCCGAGAGCGTATATGTATATTATGATCTGGTTTAGATACTCCCCGGATATGGAGAAGCCACCGGGGCCCGGGATTGCGGGTA
The DNA here is from genome assembly GCA_020833325.1 of Desulfurococcaceae archaeon. Classification (GTDB taxonomy): domain Archaea; phylum Thermoproteota; class Thermoprotei_A; order Sulfolobales; family Acidilobaceae; genus DSZV01. The sequence goes on from JAJHQN010000012.1 coordinate 8,656, forward strand.
GTAGTACCACTCCTATTACAAGCATTAGTATACCTGTACCGCCTATTATGCCGAAGCCTGGGGTGTTAAGCTCTATGAACACTAGTAGGGCGCCTAAAGCTATGAGTATTATAGATGCTATGTTGGGGTTAAGGCCTGAGCCTAGGAGGCCTAGTATTACAAATAGGAGCCCAAGGGCTATTCCAGGTAGGTTAGCTGAGGCTATGCTGAATATGAGTGCTAGGACTCCAACGGATAGTAGAACCCCTGAAATCAGGGGGTCTGATAGAACGCTTAGAACCCGCTCCGAAGGAGATAAGCTTAAAAACTCGTAACTCCCATCAAGCTCTAGCTTAACCCTCTCATCCCCGTAGAGAGCTACTATAAATCCGTTAACCCCTCTTATTAAATCCTCCCTGCTAGGTGCTATAATATCAACCACATTATACCTCCGAGCGTCATAAGCACCGTAGTTGTCATTGTATAGGACGAATCTAACGAGAGCGGTAGCGTTCCTACCTTTAGACGCCCCGTGCTCGCATAGCGTCTGTATTATAGGATTTATTATCTTAGACTCGTTTACAGGAGCGTACCTACCAGTTGTGGGATCGTAGGTCACGGGTTGCAGCGATCCTATAATGGTCCCCGGTTGCATAGCAGCTATATGTGTTGAGACGAGTATTAAGGTTCCAGCGCTCTCAGCCCACTTGTCAACAACATAGCCTATAACCGGGACTTTACTCCTCGTAATCTCCGACACCATATCGGTGGCTACATCCGCTAAGCCTCCCGGTGTGTTAAGCTCTACTATCAACGGGTAGTTCCTAGACTCAGCCTCCCTAATAGCTCTAATAAGGTATTGTTTAGACCAGGAGCTTATAACCCCTTCAATCCTAATTACTAGAACTTTAGGCCCTACAACCCTATCATATGAGCCCTCACGCCCCACAATCCCATACTTTTTCTCCGTGACCCCACAATAGCTAGACCCGAGATCCTCGGAGCTGTAGACTACCATAGCTGAGAGTAAAACTAGAAAGGCAAGTACTACAATGTATAAAGGATGTAGTTGTTTAAACAAGGGAGCTCTAGCCCCCTTCAGCCCGACCCTCCTCTCGCAGCTGAGGCTGAACCCTAGACATCCCCGCTATTAAGCCCATCATCTCATTGGAACCTAGCATTGTGGGGGTTACTATCACCATGTTCTTCTCCCTAGCAATCTCTATTAGTGTCTGGAGCTCCCTGAGCCTCACAGCTACAGGGTGCTTCTCGTACATCATTGCAGCCTCAGCCATTATCGATGCAGCCTGCCTCTCACCCTCAGCCTCTATTATCCTAGCTCTCCTCCACCTCTCAGCCTCAGCCTGCTTAGCCATAGCTCTTAGCATACCCTCGGGTAGCTTAACCTCTTTCAGTGTGACTGCTGTAACCTTGATACCCCACGGGTCTGTGAGTAGATCTAGGATCTCCTGTAATCTCTTATTAATCTCGTCTCTCTTAGTTAGGAGATCGTCTAGCTCAACCTGGCCCACAACATCTCTTAAGGTGGTTTGACCTAGCATCAGGACTGCGTAATGGTAGTTCTCGATCTTAGTGATAGACCTCTCCGGGTCGAAGACCTTGTAGTAGATTACAGCGTCAACTCCCACAGTAACGTTATCCTTAGTTATTATCTTCTGCTCTGGCACGTCAACAGCGACAATCCTTAAGTCAACCTTAACCATGGAGTCTATGAATGGGATGAGGAAGAAGAGGCCCGGCCCCTTAACGCCTAGGAGCCTGCCGAGCCTGAACACTACAGCTCTCTCATACTCCCTGATAACCCTAATGCTCATAGCTAGGAGTGTGATCACTATAAGGGCTATGAAGGCTAGGAGTGGTAGAGCCTGAAAGCCTATAATCTCGTTGCCGACCACCTTTACACCCCTCCGTTTTATACTTGGAGGTTGAGGCCTAATATAGAGATGTTATGTGGTTTTCAACACCGCTTAAAGCCGTCCTCCCAGCCTTCACAGTGGCTAGCTCCACGGGGTTCACCATACCCCCACTATTGTTTAAAAGCAACTCGAAATCAGGCTCGTCTAGGAATCCTATCCTAGCTATGTAGAAAGCACATGAAGGAGTTACTACAGCTTCGAATAACGCTAAGTCAGCTAAAGCATGGGCGGCACTCTTAACATCAGCCTCTGAAAGCCCACATCCACCATCTGGGTGAGTGTGGATTGCCGCTAAAGCCTCTAGACTTGGTATTGTAACTTTATACCTATCCCCCTCAAGTACCAAGAGTGAACCTCCCTCCATGTACAACGCTATGAACTCAACCCCACCCCTAGTAGTGATCAGAGCTAACTCCCTCAACATATCCAGGTCTAGCGATATGACAAGCTTAGGTAACACCTCATAGATAAACCTAAACCTTAAACCCTCCGAGAGGGTGTTTGAAGGCTTAACGTAGACTGAAACTCCAATGTCTTCAAGCTCTAACTCCCGCCCCTCAAACCACGGAGCCCCACCAATAAAAGCCTCTACTGTATCCCCCTCTAGTAGAAAGCTGAGATCGGATTTACGGGGATAGCCAAAGCTTAAAGTAACCCTATCTACGTCGAGCTCCACAGCATCAAACTCCACAACCCTCACAATAGACCCTAAGATAGCTAAAACCCTAGAACCTCTTGAAACAACCCTCCTCTGAAACTTCACAACTCTCAAACCCCATCCGGGGAACATGCGGACTCCAAAACTTTAAACTCTTATCCTACCGCCCAGGTGAAAGCTCTCTCGTACACATTAGATGCAGGTATTCTATGTGAACTCATATTAAAAATTTAAACAGCGACGGGGAGGTTTGCTAGGCGAGGAGCTCCACACCCTCCTTGGCGACTATGAAATGTGGAAGGTGTGTTAGAGTGCTGGGAGCTTGTCTTGAAGAGGCGAGGTGGGTGGTCGTAGGGTGGTTTTAAAGTACCTAGAGGGCTACAAGTGCTCTAGATGCATGGTTTTAGGCTTCTCTCTATGGTCTAGAGCTGGTGCTTGCAGTGAGGTTGGGCGAGGTTCTTGTAGCTCTCTCTGGTCTCGCTAGGACTGGGTGGATGTTGAGGGGCGTTCCTAGCGCTATTGCCGAGTCTGTAGCGGAGCATTTGTTTGCATCTACTCTCATAGCCTACGAGCTTTCGGTGGAGGCGAGGAGGTCGGGGTTCAATGTTGATCCGGAGAGGGTTGCTGTTATAGCTCTTTCACATGATTTAGCTGAGGCTGTGGTAGGTGATATTTCAAGGAGGGCTGGTATAGTTGAGGCTAAGGAGGTTGCCGAGGCTAGGGCATTTGAAGACTTGGAGGTGTCCGAGGATCTCAAGGAGCTTTATAAGGAGTATAGGGATGGTTCTACGCTTGAGGCTATAGTGGCGAGGATTAGTGATAACCTAGCAACATACGTTAAAGCCAGGTTTTACGCGAGGCTGGGGTTTAAGGTTGAGGGTATAGCTGAGGATAGCCTTGGTAAGGCTTTAGCGCTTGCATCGCTTAAGGGCTTAGATGGTGTTGTTAAAAGCTTCCTAGAGAGGTTAGAGCATTAGCTCTCTGAGTAGGAGCATAGTGTATATGAATGTGAAGAAGTGTAGGTAGAGCATGGGCATGAGGGTGCACGCTCTAACCCCACCCTCCCCAGGGCACTCCTTGAATTTAAAGGTAATCAAGGGGATGTAGTAGGGTGTCTCAACGACAGGCATTATCATTGTAAGTATTAGGGCTACGCTAACATAGGATAAAGTTATGAGGGTGAATTTAACGAGTATAGTTCTCAGTATTAAACTTCTAGCCCTCCTATACTCAGGCTCTCTACTCTTAGCCTTCCTAGCAACCCTCTTACTCCTAACATAAGCTGTGAGAGACCTGTACTCAGAGGCTATCTCAAGAGCTCTCCTAACATCCTCGTAGGGATACAGGGTTCTATAAACGCTCACCGCCACATAGAGGGATGCCATAGATGCTAGTACGGCTAGCAACGGTATCAAGTTCAACTTTACAAGCCCTCCAAAGCCTCTAACAACTTTAAAGCTGCCTCCTCCGGAGCCCCCTCCCTGTTGTCTACAACCAAGACTGTTGAAGCGTACCTAGTAGCACTAGCTATAGCAGCCGATCTAGCCTGCTCCATCAACCTCCTAACCCCATCAACACCCCCAATATCACCCCTATACCTACTCCTATCCCTAGCCTGCCTCTCCACTACAACACCTGGCTCGGCTTCAACAACAACTATCATATCTGGCTTGAGCTTTTCTAGAACGTTGAAAGGGAGTCCGGGTAGGTAGCCTGCAGGCGTTCTTACCAGGGCGTGGGTGTCAACTATAAGGAAGTCGTTCTCCCCGAGTTCCCCCACGGAGTCCTCAACTATTCTAGACGCTGCCAGTGCTTGGAGGTTGAGTTGCCTTCTCAGAGGGAGCCTTCTAAGCTCATCTCTACTCTTAACAAGACCCTCTTTTAAAGCTGTTTCCAACATGTAATCGCCGAAGTTAACTATTTTAAGCTTTAACCCCTTCCTAGAGGCTATCCTAGCTAGGTGCTCTAGAACTGTCGTTTTCCCAACCCCTGGAACCCCTGTTACCACCACTACCTTAAAGGGGTTTCTCATAGCCTCCACTACTCCTCACCTAGTATCCTCTTGATTAACGGATATGCTTCCAAGGCTCTCTCCCTTACTATCAAAGCATAGTATTGGTTTATAATCCCCACTGCTAATAGTAGCCCGGTTCCGGTCCCGTAGGCTCCGAGCACGTCTGCTACCACTACTATCCCAGCTACCATGATGCTACTGAGGATTGCTAGTGGGTATATGTACTGGCTTAGTATACCCTCCACAGCCTGCGGATTCCTTCTAACCCCTGGGATCTCCAAGCCCCCCTTAACAAGCCTTTGAGCTTGCTCCCTTGGGTTAAGCCCTGCTATTTCAACCCAGAGTAGGCCGAATATGACCGCCATTATAGTCCATGTTGTTGCGAAGGTTAAAGTCCTGAGGGGGTCTAAAGAGGCTTCCACTATACCCCTAGGTGGGCTTATATAGTATAATGCCTTTGAGTAAGCCTGGTAGAATCCATGTGTTGGGCCTAGGAAGTCGCCTAGGATGCCCTGGATTAATTGTAGATCCGATACTAGTATCCCTACGAGGAGTATTGGTATGTTGGTTACATAAATGAACTGTAGTGGAACCCTACTCCTAATACCCCTAAACCTAGGCGATGTAACCGGTATCTCCACCTTCATTGCCTGAACGTACGCTAGGAAAACAATCATGGTAGCTGTTGCTAGGGCCCCGGTAACGTCTGGGTAGGCGTTAGGCCTAGCTAGTAGTAGTGCGCTCCTCTCACTTATAAGAGCTGGTATTAGGCCGTAGTAAGCGACCCCAGGCACTACGCCCATGAAGCTCCAGAAAACACTGTGAGCTACACCAGCTAGTATGAAAAGGCTAACCGCACTACCTATACCCCAACCCTTCTGTAATAGCTCGTCGAACATTAGAACCATGACGGCTCCAAAAGCTAACTGTAGGATTACAAGTACCATGATAACAGTGCTAGGCTCAACCCCGGTCCCAGCCCAGTACCTCTTACCAATAACGAATGCCGAGGCTTCGAAGAAGGCGAAGAGTATGGCTAGAGTCTTCTGGGCGCCTGTAAACTTCTTCCTAGCCTCAGGCTGAGTTAAATCCAGGTCTATGATCTTAGCTCCAACCAAGATCTGGAGTATTAAGCCTGCTGTCACAATAGGGCCTATGCCGAGCTCCATTAAGGTCCCAGCACTACTAGCAAATATTATCCTAAGCAACTCTAACTGAGCTACACCAGCCTGCCTCGGAACCCCGTAGAGGGGGATGTTAGCCATTATAAAGTAGAGTACTAGAACTAACCCGGTTAGAGCGAGCCTCCTATAAAGCGTAGGCCTTGGAGCAGGCTTACTAACACTAGGCAACCTCTCAGCTACGCTAGCAAGTAATCCAAGCACATCGGGCATCCAGCTTCCACACCAAGCTCACTTACACTCTCCATTCCTTTTAAACTTCACCATCCTTGGTGCGGGGGGTGGGATTTGAACCCACGCAGGCCTACGCCATCGGGTCCTGAGCCCGACCCCTTTGACCAGGCTCGGGCACCCCCGCTCCTCTAGGGTATGATCTAGCTCTAAGGCTTTAAACGCTTAGATAACCTGGTTACTGGGCTGGATTTAAGTTTAAACCTTTAATGTAGTGTTTGGGAGTGTGTTTGCCGAGATGAGGTTTATTGTTGATACCATGTTAGGTGATGTTGCTAGGTGGCTTAGAATTATGGGTTATGATACTAGGTATTCTAGGAGTTATGGTGATAGAGAGCTTCTCAGCGAGGCCATCCTCACAGGCAGGATTCTGATTACAAGGGATAGGGGTTTGCATGCTAAGGCTCGTAAAGCCTCTGTGAGAGCGGTGCTCCTAGAGTCTACTACTATAGAGGAGAGGCTTGCAGAGCTCTCTGTAAAACTAGGGCTTGAGCTTAGAGTTGACCCTAATACGAGTAGGTGCCCGGAGTGTAATGGGGTGCTGGAGAGGGTTAATGATAAGAGTATTGTTAGAGATCGCGTGCCCCCCCTAGCTTATAATACCTACGATGTGTTCTACGTGTGCACTGTATGCGGTAGGGTTTACTGGGAGGGGAGTCATTGGGATAACATTAGAAGGGTGGTTGAGATTTCTAGGGGGTTAGCTGAGGAGATGAGGAAAGCTTATAGACCTAGGAGGTAACATTGTAGTAAACGGGGTTTAGAGAGTGTTAGGGAGGGTTAAGCACACTCTATTAATGTGGCGTAGGATAGTAGCTTTATCGTCTAAGCCTAGTACAGATGAGTACCTACTACTTTTAAGGCTAAGCCTTCTAGGCTTCGCTCTAATAGGTAGTATTGGGTTCACAATACACATGCTATATGTATTGCTAACATCGAGGTGATATCAGTGGCTGAAGCTAGGTCTAGGTTCTACGCAATACACGTCGTGAAAGGGATGGAGGGTAGAGTAGCGTTACTACTTGAGGAGAGAACCAGGAATGCAGGGTTGGATGTGAGGAGTATTGTTGTACCTGTAGAGGCAAACGGCTACATAATAGTGGAGGTGGGGAATCCAGGGGTTCTATACCACCTGGTTAAGGGCATCAGGTATGTTAAGAGGAAGAGGCCTGTAGCTATTAGGGAGGAGGATGTGTTAAGATTAGCTAAGCCCGTAGTGGAAGCTCCTAAGGTGTCGAGAGGGCAGTTGGTAGAGATTGTTGGCGGCCCGTTTAAAGGCATGAAAGGTAGAGTTGTCGAGATCCACGAGGCTAGGAAGGATGTAGATGTATCACTACTGGACTTTAGGATGGTTGTGACGATACCGTTAGAGCTGGTAAAGCCTGTAGAGCAAAAGTGAAATCCAAGCCTAGAAACCCCGCCTTTAAAGGGCGGGGAGGGGTCATATGAAAACCCTTAATAGGCTGGAATCGCTTAGGGATCTTAAGGCTGGGAAAGCTTTACGAGGGAGGTAGCTGGGGTGCCTTGGCAGGCTTTGATTTCAACGTGGTCCTGGTTAGGTATAGTGAGATTGGTATTAAGGGTTTAAGGACTAGGAGGAGGATGGAGGGTCTCCTAGTTAAAGCTCTTAGAGAGGCTCTAAGCTACCATGGCGTTGAAGGTGTTATAGATGTTAGCGATGGGAGGGTTTTCATATGGGAGCCTAGTAGTGTTGAGGGGGCTGTTAAGGCGTCAACAAGGGTTTTCGGTGTTAAATCTGCATCCCCAGCTTATAGTATCGATTTCACTGATATCAATGATCTAATCCGGAGAGCTGAGGAGTTCTTTGCGGAAAGAGTTAAAGGGAGGGTTTTCAGAGTTAGAGCTAGGAGAGTTGGAGTCCACCAGTTTACAAGTAAGGATGTTGAGAAACTTCTAGGCTCAAGGCTACTTGAGGCTGGAGCTCTCAGAGTTGACTTGGAGAACGCTGAGTACACAGCGTACGTGGAGGTTAGAGGGGGTAGAGCCTACCTCTTTGACACCATAGTGGACGGCCCTGGAGGGCTCCCCGTGGGGAGTGAGGGTTTAGTACTAGTATTGTTTAGCGGTGGCTTCGACTCTACAGTAGCGACGTGGAGGCTTATGAGGAGAGGTTGCGGGGTGCACCTAGTACACTACGATCTCGGATTCCCCGAACCTGTTAGAGTTGCAGTTGAGGTGGCTAAGTATATTGCTGATAACTGGAGCTTCGGCCACAAAGTTAAAATGTACATAGTGAACTTCAGGGGTGTGGCGAGAATTGTTAATGGCCTTGTATCGCCACCATACAGAACCCTGGTTATGAGAAGGCTTATGCTAAGCCATGCTGAGACCCTAGCTGAGAAAATTGGAGCGGAGGCTCTTGCAACAGGAGAGTCTATAGGGCAGACTGCAAGCCAAACTATTAGGAGTATACACCTTATAGGAGGTGGTATGAAACTCCCAGTACTTAGACCCCTCTCCGGCTCAGATAAGGATGAGATAGTCAAGGAGGCGATGAGGATTGGAACCTACGAGTTTAACAAGAGGCAAGTGGAGGTATGCGGTCTAGCAGCTACACCAACTCCGAGAGGTGGCGTAGATAGGTTTAAGGAGGAGTACGATAAGGTCGTAGACGTAGTCGTACCCGAACCCCTAGAAATAGATCTTAAATCAAGGAGTTTAAACGAGATACTAGAAAGCCTAAAACTATAATTCTACATTGAGGGCGTAGCCTTGAGTAGGGGGAGTAGATTCTACTGGGGCGAAGGCTACATACTGTGTAGCATCACATCAGGAAACCTAGAGGTTAGAGCCTCAAATACCACCATAGTCTTCGAGAATAGAAGCTTATACATAGAAGGGTTGTTCGAGAAGATTAGAGAGTACCGCTGGAGGCAGGGTAAAAACATATACATAGACCTAGCGTTCCCAATAAAAGGAATTAAAGGTGGAGGTGCAATTCACAAAGCAGATATAGACACATACATTGGATCCTACGGGCTCGCCTACACGATAATCGAAGGCGTAGGCTACTACCTCACAATATACCCCCCTCCGGGATCCCTCTACGAGTACGCCACCATATCCAAGGACATGGTAATGCTAAGAACCAGCCTAAGAAGAGAGGTTTACTTAATAGCCGAGAATAGCGGAAAAAGAATAATATTAGTATAATATCCCAGTAGAACCTCTAACCTCGATAGAAGCACCTGAGAAGATAGGATCCCCTACCGAGGAGTCTTAGCGCTAAATACATGATGATGTTGAAGCCCCCCTACAAGCCCCCTCCCCCACTCCGGCGACTCCTTTTCACCTATAACGGCTAGCCGTCTCTCACATTATAGTTCGGTTATGACTGGCCATCTGCTGAGGAAAGGCATGCTAAGCTCTACTCCTACCCATCATTGGCCGGGGGATGAGCGGCTTGAGCACCTCACCTTCCCGGGGGAAGTTATTCAGCTTTCTACTTTGATCAAGGTTATGCCCCTGTTCTCCTTTAAAGTGTTATGGCTTGTATCTTCTAGGTTTAAAACCGTGTGGGAGGTAGATCTAGGTGGGGTTAGGCTGCTATGGTTGATATACTGGTGACTGGGTCGATAGTATTTACTGGTGAGAGGTTTCTAAGGAATGGTTACGTGTACTTGAGAGATGGTAGGATCGATTCTGTAGGAGAGGCTCCGGTGCCGGAGGAGTATACGTATGCTACTTTAATACTGGGGGGTCCGGGTAGGGTGATTGTACCCGGTTTAGCCGCCTTAGCTAGTGTTGCTGCATACCCTATCAGGCTTAAATCGCCTTCTATGGGTGGTAGGGTTAGGTTTTATGCGGATAGCGATCTTAAAACTCTCATCCTATCATCGCTCCCAGCCGTCTACGAGCTCCACATGAGCGGTGTAACCACTATTATCATTGAGGGTTTAACGCCAGAGCTCCCCTTAGAGCTATCAAGGCTTGTAGGCGGGTTCTACGGGCTAGCTGTCCCCGTATGCTCTGGGGTCGAGCCTAGATATGTTCCTGGCCTAGCCTCAGCTATCACCATAGCTGGTCCTGAGTGTGAGGGTGAGGCTGAGGTGGTTGAGGTTGACGGTAGGGGGTTTAAGGGGTCTTCAAGGCTTCTAAGCGTGTTTGGAGGTGTTTCATATACTATCTCTAAGGCTAACTCTGAGAATCCGTGGGCTGAGGGTTTAGAGCTTAGGAGGGCCTTATCCCTACCCCCACCTTCTATAAAGCCGGGTAGGGTGGCTGAGATAGCTGTCTACGATGTTAGCAGACCTCCGGCAATGCTACTTGATATGGCTGGTGAGAGGGAGATTTTAGGGATCTACACTTCGGGGGCTAGGCTTGAGACTCTCATAGCCGGAGAGGATGTTCTTGTTGATACAGGGGAGCATTTGTACATAGTGGAGAAGCATTTCAACGAGGTTAGAAGGCTGGCTGAGAAGCTTGTCCCGAGGCGTACTCGTTAGTGAGGTGGTAGAGAATTTATAGCTTCAAATGGTAGCATTAGAATGTGGATAGTGGTGTTAGGGGTTTGAGTAAGAGCGATATGAGGGTCTATGTTGTAGATGTAGATTCTGTGCTAGATGGGAGTATAAGGGCTATGGTGGAGAGGGGTGAGATTAGAGGTAAGATTGTAATCCTTAAATCTCTGGTCGAGTACTTCCACAAGGAGGCTAGCTCCGGTAGATCTCTAGGCTATACGGGTTTAGAGGAGCTTAGAAGGCTGCTTGAGCTCCAGAACCCGGATGTAGAGGTTTCAGTTGTCGAGGATGAGAAGAGGAGCCCTAAGGACTACGATGTATATGTGGTTAAAACAGCTATAAGGGATTACGCCTGGAGGGTTGGAGCAACGCTTGTAACATCGGATAGCGTCCAGGCATCTACCGCTGGGGCCCTCGGACTACCCGTTATATACTCTAGGAGGGGGGTTCAGGGTAGGTTGAAGTTCGAGTCTTTCTTCGACTCTAAGACCATGAGCGTTCACCTCAAGGAGGGTGCGCCTCCCCTGGCTAAGGTTGGAGCTCCGGGTAGGTGGGTTTTCGTTAAGCTCAGAGAGGAGCCTATGAAGGCCTCTGAGATAGAGGAGATGGCTAGGGAGATAGTTGAGGTTGCATCGAGGGGGGGCGGGTTTGTGGAGATCGATAGGCTGGGTTCTACCATAGTTCAGTTGGGGGATTACAGGATTATCATAACTAGGCCTCCTCTAAGCAACGGCTGGGAGATTACAGCTGTGAGGCCGTTGGTGAAGCTTAGACTTGAGGACTACAACCTACCAGAGAAGCTCCTTAAAAGGCTTATAGAGAGAGCTGAGGGTATATTGATAGCAGGAGCTCCTGGAATGGGTAAAACTACGTTTGCCCAGGCTCTAGCAGAGTTCTACGCCAGGCAGGGTAAGATTGTTAAAACCGTGGAATCCCCTAGGGATATGAGGTTACCCCCAATAGTAACCCAGTATTCTAAGTCGTACGCTGACATAGGAGAGCTCCACGACATACTACTACTATCTAGGCCTGACTACACGGTCTTCGACGAGCTTAGAACGGATGAGGATTTCAAACTCTACGTAGATCTGAGACTAGCGGGGATAGGGATGGTTGGAGTTCTACACGCTACATCGCCTATAGACGGTATACAGAGGTTTATCAGAAGGGTTGAGCTGGGCATGATACCAAGTATAATAGATACTGTTATATTCATAAACGAAGGTAGAGTTGATAAGGTCTACGAGATATCCATAAGAGTTAAACTACCTACAGGACTTAAAGAAGCTGAGCTCACAAGACCCGTCGTGGAGGTTAAAGACTTCCTATCAGGCGACCTAGAGTACGAGATATACACGTTCGGTGAGCAGACAATGGTCATCCCCGTTAAGAGCATGACAAGACCTCCCACAGTAGAGGATGAAGTAAGGAAGGTCATACCAGAGGCTAAAGTTGAAGTCAGAGAAGGGGTTTTAATAGTAAGACTACCAAGACTGGGAGGCAGGATTACAGCTAGGAAGGTAAAAAGGGTTAAAAGGATAGCCGAAGAACACGGCCTAGAGCTCAGATTCACCCCCGAATAGGAGGTTGACACGCAGCCCTCCGATCCCCAGCTGACAACCCCCGTCCTTGAAAGAGGCGAGAGCTCCTTCTACACCCACCTAGGGCCACCTCCCACCCCTTTGGAAGCCCCTCACGGATGCATCATAACAGCATATGCCTAAACCCTCTCGTCAGCCTCGCGGATTGTATGGGCTTCCCGCCCACTAAGCTTGTCCACACAAACTCCGTAAAGCATATGTAACACAACCTATCCCGGTGTCTGTACAGGTTGGGAGCTAGAAACACCTCTCAGCCCTAAAAGAGGCGAGGCCTCATATAGGTCTGGGTAGGGTGAGCTCCTGTCAACAGTGTTAGCAGTTTCAATGGTAGACCTGAGGGTAGTGTTAGGGACCGCTACAAGGCCTAGCCCTTGTCTAAATCCTTAATCTTTTTAAGATCTGAGTGCTACTCGTCCACCTTTAAGGTTTTAAACCTAGTCTCAGCTCTTGAGTAGAATGGGGCTTACTCCGTTGTCGTATGCTAAGAGGAAAGCCTCTAGGGCGGAGAACGAGCTTGCTACTATACTCTGGGGTTTAGGCTATGCTGTGGTGAGAGGTCCTTCGAGTGGTGGGGGTGTGAGGAGGAGGTTCCAGCCTGATCTGGTTGTGGCTAGGAGTGGTGTTATCCTAGTGTTTGAGGTTAAGACTGGGAGGGGTGGAGAGCCCGTCTACATTGACTCAAGCCAGGTCTTGGGGGTGCAGGATTTCGCTAGGAGAGCTGGGGGTGTAGCATATATAGCTGTGAGGCTTGAAGGTGGGGAGTGGAGGTTCCATCCACTAGATTCTCTGGAGACGACTAGGAAGGGGAACTTCAAGATAAGCGATCCCCAGAAGGGTTTAAGGTTAAGGGATCTTGAGGAGAAGCACTTCCCAAGAACGGCTAGGATAACTGATTATCTCAACTATAAGCAGCTCTAAAGAGCTCGGAGGTATTGCGGAATTCATGGAGGTTATTTAAGTAAGGGCCTAGTATCAAGTCTCTCGGTGGTCTAGCTTGGACTTCTCGTTTAGCAGGGAGGAGGAGCTCTTCAGGGAGGCCGTGAGGGGTTTTCTTAGTAAGAGGCTCTCCCCCATATGGGAGTCTATTGATGAGAGTGGTTTGATTCCCGTTGAGCTCATAAGGGATATGGGCTCTCAGGGTTTCTTCGCTATCCCAGTTCCAGAGGAGTATGGAGGTCAGGGTGGCACGTTTACCCTAGCAGTTATAGCTGCTGAGGAAGTAGGCTACCATGATCCCTCGATGGCTACGGCTGTGTACACTCTCTTGAATAACGCTTGGCCCTACATACTATACCTCTACGGTAGTGAGAATGTTAAGCTTGAAATACTCCCCCTCGTAGGTTCTGGGAGGGCTTTCTTCGGCATAGCCTCCACGGAGCCTCAGGGGGGTAGTGATGTAGCTGGGCTTAGAGCTTCGGCTACCCGAGGGGACGGCTATTACAGCTTGTGGGGTGAGAAGATATACATTAGCGGTGTTAGGGAGGCTTTAGAACAGCTTGATACGGGGGGTTGGCTTCTACTAGCTAGAACCGGTAGGCTGGAGGATAGGCATAGGGGTTTAACTGCGTTCGCCTTCATAGCTAGGAGGAATGGTAGGTTGGTTGAGGGGTTGGAGTATAGTATGCTGAAGACCATAGGGAGACACGGTATATCAACTGGGGTTCTCACACTAAAGGGGGCTCGGACGCCCCTCGACACAGTTGTTGGAGGTGAGGGTAGGGGCTTCTACGTGGCTATGGAGGGGTTTAACGTAGCGAGGATAATGGTGGCAGCAGCTAACCTAGGAGTTGCTAGGTGGGCTCTAGAAGAGGCTGTTAAATGGTCTAGGGAGAGGGTGTTATTTGAAAGGCCTATAGCAAGCTTCCAGGCTGTGAGCTTCCCGCTAGCAGAGCTAGCTGTCGAGCTTGAGGCTGCAAGACTGCTAGTCTATAAATCTGCGTGGATGGCAGATAGGATATATGCGAGGAGGGAGCCCGGGTTAAAGCCGGGGGATTTAGCCTTCTACGCTGCAGCCTCGAAGATGAAAGCTGTGGAGGTAGCATTTAAGATCCTTGAGACAGCCATGAAGACTCTAGGGGCTCTATCCTATACAAAGGAATCTAAGGTGAATAGGGGGTTGCTAGGCGTGCTATCATACCTAGTTGGAGCTGAGGGGGCTCAAAACGTCATGAGGTATATTGTGGCGAGAGAGCTTATAGGGAAGGATTATGTTAAATGATCTTAGCCGGAGCTTAGAGGTCTCACCCTAAACCTACCCTCATGAAAACCCGTTATTAAAACCCTATCTCCTGGTTTAACAGCCTCACAGTTCTCGCACTCCGCATTCCAGAGCTCCCCTTCAACTAATATGATTAACCTAGACCCTGAGACCTCGACGACCGTAGCCTTCCTCCCTATATAAGTTTCTATGCCGACCTTAACCTCCCTCCTATGGACTTCTACGACCTTGTATATGATGAAGGCTGCAACCGCTAATAGGATTAAAGCTATTACCAGTACCTCCTCTAACCCCACTATGTTAATCTTATACGCTATGACTACAGGGGCTAGGAGTAGGATTCCAACGACTAGGAGGTCGTCTACAATCGCTAATGTAATCTCTGTTAGCTTCATAGCTTTTATCCTCATCTCTTACCCGAGAGTTTTCTAGCCTCCCTCTCAGTCTCCCTTAGTATGACTATATCCCCGATCCTCACAGCCCCCATGACGTTCCTCGTTAATATCCTACCCTTATCCTTACCCTCCAGTATCCTAACCCTAACCTGGGTAACCTCTCCTGTAACACCAGTCCTACCTATTATCTGTATAACCTCAGCCGGGTAACCTATCTCCTCCACCACGCTCCTCTCCTCAGAGCTCAACCTCCTCTAACCCCCCGCCTTTACTAGGCTATTTAAGCCTATTAAGCTCTTACAGTTATAGAGAGTTAGGTGTCTAGGCTTTGCCTAAGGAGAGGGTTTGTAGCTTTTGCGGTAAAACCATAGAGCCGGGGACTGGGATGATGTATGTTACGGTTAAGGGGGAGATATACTGGTTTTGTAGTAGTAAGTGTAGGAAGAGCTTTAGAATGGGCAGAAACCCCGCTAGGCTTTCATGGGTTAAGAGGGTTAGGAAGGTGAGCGAGGTAGCTTAGGGATGCCCCTTGAGAGGACCCTTGTAGTGGTTAAACCAGATGGTGTTAGGAGGGGTTTAGTGGGGGAGGTTATATCGAGGTTTGAGAGGA
The DNA here is from genome assembly GCA_020833325.1 of Desulfurococcaceae archaeon. Taxonomy (GTDB): domain Archaea; phylum Thermoproteota; class Thermoprotei_A; order Sulfolobales; family Acidilobaceae; genus DSZV01. The sequence continues at coordinate 23,961 of JAJHQN010000012.1, forward strand.
AAGGGTTTAGATTGAAAGCTCTCAAAATGACCTGGATGACTAGGGAGCAGGCGGAGCAGTTCTACGAGGTTCATAGGGGTAAGCCTTTCTACGAGGAGCTCGTGAAATTCGTTACTAGCGGGCCTGTGGTGGCAATGATCTTAGAGGGTGAGTCTGCAATAAGCGTAGCGAGGATAATGATAGGGGTTACGGATGGTAGGAAAGCACAGCCGGGGACCATTAGGGGGGACTACTCCCTATCGATACTAGAGAACATTGTACACGCTTCCGACTCCGAGGAGTCTTTCTATAGGGAGTATAAGGTGTTATTCAGCGACCTGGAGGTCGTCTCAGATTACTAGTGTGTGAGCGTGCGGAGGGTTTAATTACATAGGTTTCTCAAGTACTTTCTTGATTTTAAGTAGTGGTGTTAGATAGCTCTTATCCCCACTGTTATATTTCACCTCCACTATCTCCTTTAAGGTCATTAGCTCGTCTAGTGATAGCATATCCTGGAATTCCGTTATAAGCTTTGAAGCGTGCTCTGCTGGTACATCAGTGTATACTATGTCACCTTCATCTACATGTCTTCCTACCAGCACTCTCCCCTGTATTGATATTGCTACAGCGGCTCCTGTTCTAGCTTCAGCTAAGCTTCTATCCCTATCCTTTATAGCCATTATCCTCCCCAGTGGTCTCCCAGATGCGTCCATTACGGGGTATCCTGGTTTCACTATGCCCCCTAAAACTTCAACCCCTACTATTGCAGGGTCGCTTCTCCTAAACACATATCCAGGTATTATCCTTACCTTCCCCGGTCTTACGAGGGCCTCTAAAGCTCTAACCCTCTCCTCGCTTTTCTCCCTCCTAACCCACTCCTCGTACTCCTCTAAAAGCCTGTATATTATGTTGTTTGAGAACACCCTAACCCCGGTTCTTGAAGCCTCCTCCTCCGCTTCAGGTAGTATCTTGACGTTAAAGGCTAGTATTACACCTAGGTACTTATCAATTCTAGCTGTTACACTTGCATCTATCACATCACTCCTACTCACATGACCTACATCTGCTATCCTAACCGGGACACCCCTCCTCCTCAAAGCCTCCACTATAGCCTCAAGGGTCCCCAGGGTATCAGCTTTTACTACAACCCCTATGTTATCAGTTCTAATAACTATACCTCCAACCTCCTCTTTAACCAACTCCACGTACTTAGAGTGGTCTCCATCCCCAACCACGTATAGAGGGGAGCCTGCTAGGACATCCTCTAGGCCTTGAGCAGCTATTCTAACACCTGCTGCTGCTACAACCTCTTCTACAAGCATGAACTTAGCCTCTCTAGCCCTAATCTCCTCTAGAGGTCTAGGCATTAACAGTGCTTTAACTGTGGTCACCACAGGCCCACTTTTACCTGCAAGGACTATCACATCACCAACCCTTATAACGCCATCGTAGACAATAGCATCTACTACAGCTCCGAGACCGTGCTGCTCTTTAACCTCTAAGACAACACCCCTAGCAGGCCCCTCAGCGTACCTAAGCCTATCCCTCATATACTGTTGTGTTAAACCAGCTAGTATAGCTAGGAGCTCCGCCACACCCTCACCGGTCCTAGCTGATATAGGGACTACCGCGACCTTCTTCGTGTAATCCTTTATCCTAGTGAAGAGCTCCGATGGGACCCCCTTCTCGTAGAGCTTCCCAATTATATCGTAGACCCTCCTCTCAAGCTCCCCTCTAACCCTTTCATCCTGCTTCTGGAAGCTGAATATAAACGGTGTATCCGGGTTAGGCTTCCAACCTGGAATCCTATCTATCTTGTTAGCAGCCACTATGAAGGGAGTCCTCCTAGACCTTAGAAGTTCTAAGGCCTCATAGGTTTGCGGTTGAGGCCCCTCCATAACATCTACGACTAGTATAGCGAAGTCAGCAACACTACCACCCCTCCTCCTAAGATTCGAGAACAGCTCGTGACCCGGAGTGTCTATGAAGAGTAGGCCTGGTATAACGAGCTTAACAGGGACAATCTTCTTAAGAGGCTCAGCTATAGACTCTATAACATCTGCTGGGACCAAGCTAGCCCCAATATGCTGGGTCATACCCCCAGCTTCCCTAACAGCTATAGCCGTCTTCCTAATCTTATCAAGCAACGTAGTCTTACCGTGATCCACATGCCCTAAAACCACTACTATAGGCTGTCTAAGCTTCCTAACCTCACCAAACCCCATGATAGCCCCCACCTTTACATGTTGGAAGAAAGCCTAATAGCTATAACCATAGTCTACCCTAGAATGAAGGGGCTTCTGGCCGTCTCCACCTTATCTAAGTAGATCTC
>JAJHQN010000073.1 GCA_020833325.1 Desulfurococcaceae archaeon
AGCCTAGCTATGTTTATAAGGTTTACTCCTAGTGGAGCGTACTAGGGTTGTTCGAATGGCTAGTAAGGAGAGGCCTCCTCTAAGGGTGGTTATATCGGATCCCAAGGCTAAGGGTGATGTGATTAGAGTTAAGGTTAGGGGTGTCCAGGATATTCCCTATAGTGATTCTATGAGGAAGAGTAAGGAGCAGGAGAGGGTGGAGCTCCCGCTAGCTAAGGTTAGTAGGGGGGTGTTTGAGAGGCTTGGCCTAGGGGAGGTTGGAGTTATGACTTTGAGGTTTAAGGTTGAGGGGAGGAAGGTTAAGATTCCGTTTAGGGTTGAGGTTAGCGATGCTGTGTCCGAGGGGGAGGTTTGGGTTAGCGAGGCTCTACTACTAGAGGCTATAGGGTCTAGTGAGGGTGAAGCTGAGGCTTTCAGGGCTATGTCGTGGCAGGTGGCTGTTGGCGATGATGTTGCTACGAGGATTGCCGGTCTTGAGATAGGAGATTATGTTGATGGAAGCCTTGTTGGATTGAAGGGGTTGAGGCTTAAGGTAGCCGGGGGTGTTGACGCTACAGGAATACCCATGCATCCAGGCGTCCCGGGTACGGGTAGGTGGAGTATACTGCTTTCAGGGCCTCCAGGCTTTAGACCTAGGAGGGAGGGTGAGAGGGTTAGGAAGAGTGTTAGAGGTCGTATGATACCAGATCCTAGAGCTGAGAGGAGGAAGACTAGCTTAGCTCAGCTTAACCTAGTTATAGCTTATGAGGGCTGAGGTTTTGAAGGTGGAGAAGTACCCGGAGGTTAACATAGGGGTTGTAGGGCATGTAGATCACGGTAAGACTACGTTGGTTCAAGCTCTCACAGGAATCTGGACTATGAGGCATAGTGAGGAGATAAGGAAGGCTATGACTATAAAGCTTGGATACGCTGATGGAGAGGTGTGGGTTTGCAGGGGTTGCGGTTACCCTGAAATGTACACCCCGGAGCCTGTGTGTGAGTGTAAGCCTGGGGCGAAGCCAGAGCTAGTTAGAAGACTCTCATTTGTAGATGCACCAGGCCATGAAACCCTTATGACTGTTATGCTCTCAGGAGCCGCTGTCATGGATGGAGCTATATTGGTGATAGCCGCTAACGAGCCGTGCCCCCAGCCTCAGACGAGAGAGCATCTGGTTGCCTTAGAGATACTTGGTATCAAGAACATTATTGTAGCACAGAATAAAGTTGATGTTGTAACACCTGAGAGGGCTAGGGAGAGTTACGAGGAGATAGAGAGATTCCTTGAGGGGACTATAGCGGAGGGCGCTCCCGTAATCCCTGTGAGCGCTCTTAAGAGGGTTAATGTTGATGCCCTCCTAGCTGCAATAGAAGAGTATATACCGACACCTGAGAGGGATTTAGATAAGCCTCCTTTAATGTACGTGCTTAGAAGCTTTGATGTCAACAAGCCTGGAACGCTACCAGAGAAGCTTGTAGGAGGTGTTCTAGGAGGCTCTGTTATACAGGGTAGGTTTAGGGTGGGCGATGAGATTGAGATAAGACCGGGGTTGCAGGTTAGGAGGAGGGATGGAAGTATAGGCTACGAGCCTGTAGTAACCAGGATTGAAGGGCTTAGGTATGGCAGCCTTGAGGTTGACGAGGCGAGGCCCGGAGGGCTTGTAGCTATAGCTACCACTCTCGACCCTTCGATAACAAAGGCTGATAACATGGTTGGAAACATAGCTGGTAAGCCAGGCCAGCTACCACCTGAGTATACGAGCTTAACCATAGAGTACAGCCTCTTCGAAACACTCGTTGGCACCCGGGGAGAGGTTAGGGTCGAGCCTCTGAAGCCCAGGGAGCAGCTACTACTCTCCATAGGCCCGTCGACAGTCCCAGCCCTCGTAAAAGGGGTTAGGAGGGGTGTCTTAGACGTTGACCTGGCGAGGCCTGTGGTGTCATGGAGGGGTGCTAAGGTAGCTATTAGTAGGAAGGTTGTAGGTAGATGGAGGCTGATAGGCTGGGGGGTTGTGAGGGTTTAATCGTAGTACTGGATACAAGCATAGTACTCGATATAGCCCGGGGGACTATACCCTTATCCTCCATAGATGGTGTAATAGCTGGCTCCTATAAGCTGGTTACGGTTAAAGGGGTTCTAGAGGAGCTCTCTAGGATAGCAGAGGGTGGGGGGTTGAGATCTAGGATAGCTAGGAGGGCGTTGAACCTCGTAGAGGAGGTGGGTGTAGTTGTGCTAGGTGAGGTGGAAGGCGGGGTCGATGACGCTATAGTGGCTTTAGCTCTAAGTCTGAAGAGTAGGTGTAGGGTTATAGTGGCTACGAACGATAGGGTTCTTAGGAGGCGTTTGAGGAGAATAGGGGTTCCAACAATGTATTATAGGAGAGCTAGAGGGGGGTTGGAGGTTGACTGGCACCCTGTATTCTAATGAAACCTTTTAAACCCCAGGCTTTAAATAGCACATTTGACCAGAGGGTTTAGCACGGATATAGTGGTGTCCGGTATTGTATGTTGAGTTCGAGGTTGAGGAGTGGGTTGGGATTCCACCAGCTAAGGTCTACGCTGGAGAGGATCTAGACTCCATAGTATTAGATATACTTAGGGATAGGCTTGAAGGCATATACGATCCAGGACTCGGGGTTATCATAGCCGTTGTGGACGCCAGGATTGTTGGTGATGGTGTAATACTACCGATATCAGGTGATCCCAACATATACTTCCCCGTACGCTACAAGGTACTATCATTCGAGCCCCTCGTACAGGAGGTTGTTAAGGGTGTAGTGAGAGATGTTAGGGAGCAGGGTTTATACGTGGACCTCGGCCCCGTGGACGGCTTCGTCTTCAGAGGCCAGATCTTAGATGAAAGCCTTGAAATGCTCCCTGATAGGAGGGGGTTTAGGTCTACTGAGACTGGGAAGGTTGTGGAGATAGGGGATGTGGTTAGAGCTAGGATAACACAGGTCTCCAAGCCTACAACTAGCAATATAAGGGCTTTAAGGATAGGGATGACTATGAGGCAACCGTACCTTGGCAAGGAGGAGTGGTTTAAGAGGTAGAGGTGTAATGCTATGCCCGCTAGGAGAGCTCCTTCTAAGAAGCCTTCTTTAAAAGCTTGTAGTGATTGTGGAACCCTCAACCCCAGGGATGCCCAGGTATGTTCTAATTGCGGCTCCTCAAGGCTAACCGAGGACTGGGAGGGCATGGTTGTCATAATAAGCCCCTCCAATAGTAGGGTTGGAGCTCACGTAGGGTTGTTAAAGCCTATTAAGAGGGCTATAAGGATAGCGGGTAGGATAGTGGTTTGAGGGTGGAATATCTATCGCTAGGCCTCCCTGAGGCTAGGAGGGAGGATTATAGCAGTCCGTGGGGCCCAGTTGTAGTTGGAAGCTTGGAAGGCTACGTTAGCGGAGTTAAGGGGCTTGTATGCGTAGGCGATGTGGTTTCAAGGTACTGTCTAGACCTATTAGACCATGTTGAAAGCATAATCCTAGTCTATGATAGGATTACGAGGAGGGTTGAAGCTCGGGGCGAGCTCGATGTACGGGGGTTTGAGAGGATTGTATTAGTTAATGAGAGAAGCACCGTATCCCTGGAGGTCTACAGAGTATTATGTAACCTCATAGGCTTGAATAAAGTGAGGGTGGTTTTAGAGGTGGTAGGTGAGGAGGATATGATAGCACTCCCAGCCATAGCGTGTCTAAAGAGCGGCTGGGCCGTAGTCTACGGCATACCGGGTGTAGGCGCTTGCATCATCAGATACTCTAATCTAAACACTAGGATAGCTCAAACCAGGTACCTCCAGTTGAAGCCCCGGAGCTCCAGCCAAACGTTGAACCCTAAGTTAAGCTTTTAAATCCTAAACCTTCAAACACACGATAGGGTTTAAATTTGAGCGTGACATCTAAGATACTAAATATTGGTGAGTATAAGGCTGAGGTGGTCTCAGACAGGTATAACCCGCTTATAGGTAGGAGGGAGCTTGTACTAAGAGTAGACCACCCACTTAAACCAACCCCAACCCGCCTGCAGTTAAGGTTTAGCATAGCTAAAGCCTTTAACACAGATGTTGAGAGGGTATACGTTAGAAGTGTTAAAACAGAGTATGGCATGGGGGTTTCGAGGGTTGAAGCCCACATCTACGATAGCGTTGAGAGAGCTCTAGCCTTCGAGCCAAAATACGTTGTGGAGAGGAATGGCGGTGTTAAACCACAACAGTAGGAGAGGTGAGGGTGCTTTTAAACCTCAAACAACCCAGGGGAGGTGGGTCTAGAGTATGCCGGAGAAGGGTGGGAAGGAGCTTAAGACCTATGTGCATAAGCTCTACATAGTTGACACAAAGACTGGCACTATCAAGGTTAAGAATAAGAGATGCCCTAGATGTGGTAGCATAATGGCCCACCACCTTAAACCTACAGAGAGATGGCATTGCGGTAAGTGCGGATACACAGAGTTCATCGTTAAAGGTAGGAGGTGAGCTTAGACCATCCAAAGGGGTGGGGTTACAGTCCCAGAGCTCCACCTCCGGAAAGCTGTTGATCCGCTACTACGATTATGCTTTTGGGCTGGGAGGTTTTATGGTAATCGGGGTGAGGATATCGGGCCTCTCAGCTAGCGTGGGTTGGTGGAGGGCCGGGTTATGCTAGTGCTTGGTGTGGAGTCTACCGCTCATAGCTTCGGTGTATCCGTTGTATCCGATAGCCCCCCTTATATCCTATCGGATTCTAGGAGGGTTTACACTCCTAGGGAGGGGGGTATTCTACCTAGGGAGGTGGCGGCTTTCTTCTCTAGGGTTGCAGGTGAGGTTGTTAGGGAGGCTTTGGAGTCTGCTGGTGTTAGGATCGGCGATGTGGATGCTATAGCTGTTGCGCTAGGCCCTGGTATGGGGCCTCAGCTTAGGGTTGGGGCTACAGTTGCTAGGGCTCTTGCAAGCTACTACTCTAAACCACTCGTCCCCGTTAACCATGCTGTAGCCCATGTTGAGATTGCTAGGTTCCTGACGGGGTTGAGGGATCCTATAGTCTTGTACGTTGCTGGTGGTAATACTGCTGTTGTCTCATACTCTGAGGGCCGCTACAGGGTTTTCGGTGAGACTCTCGACATGCCTTTAGGTAACCTCCTAGATACTTTCGCTAGGGAGGTTGGCATAGCCCCACCATATGTTGTTGGCGGTATGCACGCTGTTGATAGGTGTGCTGAGGGGGGTGATTTCATTGAAGGGCTGCCCTACATAGTTAAAGGTCAGGACTCCTCGTTCTCCGGGTTGCTAACAGCAGCTCTTAGGATGGTTAGGAGTGGTGTTAGGCTAGCTGATGTATGTTACACACTTAGGGAGATAGCCTACTCCTCTGTTGTAGAGGTTTTAGAGAGGGGGTTAGCTCATACTGGTAGAAGGGAGGTTCTACTAACTGGTGGTGTGGCTGCTAGTAAGATTTTAAATGATAAGATAGAGGCTATGGCTAGACTCCACGGAGCGGTTTACAAGCCCATACCTGCAAGGTATGCTGGGGACAACGGTGTCATGATAGCTGTGACTGGGATGGCCGCCTACAAGTGGGGTTATACTATCGAGGTGTCGAGAGCCTTCATAAGGCAGAGGTGGAGGATAGACCAGGTGGATGTACCTTGGTACTACGAGTTCCCGTAACCTCTGGTGTCACCTGAGATGAGCTCCCTCAAGGATATGCTAGGCTGGGTTAGAGGGCTTGAGCTGGTGAAGAGGGGGGCTGAGTCTGAGATAAGACTAGGGTTTTTCATGGGTATCCCGGCTATCTTCAAGCTCAGGGTCCCCAAACCCTACATGCACCCCAGGCTCGCCGATATATTGATATCACAGAGGACTAGGAAGGAGGCTAAGGTTATAGCATACGCTCTAAAACATGGGATCCCAGCTCCCAGACTCCTAGCAGTACTCCCCTCCATAGGGTTGATTGTAATGGAGTACGTGCAAGGGGTTACATTGAAGGACTACGCATACAGAGATCCCAGGGGGGCTCTCTTGTATTCTAGGATAGCAGGGTCCATACTAGGGAGGCTCCACGAGGTGGGCGTTGCCCACGGGGATCCGACAACGTCTAACTACATTGTATCCTCTGATGGGGGTTTGAAGTTGATAGACTATGGTCTCTCAGATTTCACAGAGGATGTTGAGGATAAGGCTGTAGACGTACACCTCTATAGAAGGGCTGTTGAGAGCACACATGCATCCATAGCAGCTGGTATGTTCGAGGCCTTCCTGGAAGGATATAAGGGGGTTCTGGGAGGTGAGGCTTTGAAGGTTATAGAGAGAGCTGAGGAGATTAGGCTGAGGGGTAGGTATGTTGAGGAGAGGAGGCGTAGCGTGTGGAGGGCTCTAGGCTAGAGTTGAGTGTTGTAACAGAGAATAAGGCTAAGGGCGTGGAGGCTCTAAGCATTCTAGCCGGCCTAGGTGTTAAAGCCAGACTAGTACTAATGGGTAAACAAGAGATACAATCAGAAAGCCTGGAGGAGATAGCGCTGCATGCAGCTAGAGTAGCCTACGCAACCCTGAGGAAGCCGCTCCTCGTAGACGATTCAGGGTTATTCATAGAAGCGCTAAACGGATTCCCAGGACCGTATAGTAGCTATGTGTATAAAAAGATAGGAGTTAGAGGAATATTAAAACTAATGAGTGGAGAGGTGAACAGGAGAGCCTGCTTCAAAACAGCAGTAGCAACAATAATACCACCCCTAGAGAAGGTGTACACAGGGGAAACATGCGGAGAGATAACACTAGAACCCAGAGGAGAACACGGCTTCGGCTTCGACCCAATATTCATACCGGAAAACAGCAAAAGAACATACGCGGAGATGACGTTAGAGGAGAAGAACAGAATATCACATAGATATAAGGCATACAAGAAAATGGTAGAAGACCTTAAAACAAAATACAAAACCATCTAAAACAACCACCCAAAGGAACCCACTATAGCCTAGCCGAACTAAACACAACTAGGAATCCAGAGGGGAAAAGAGGGGGGAAAGCTAAGGGGAGATACCCGATAACAACACAAAAGCTATCCCAAATCCGCTACAGGCTGTGTTAGACTTAGAGGTATGACCCCTCCCTGCCTTGAAAGACGGGGTTTCGAACCTCTGGGTCTAGCGTGTTCCTCCGACGGGGGTTTAATGGTTTAACACCACTGTGTGTCACAATGTAACTCTCTATCTTCCTTGTCACCTTTACCTTGTACCTCATTCCTCTTGCTATGTTTAATGCTGCGTTCGCATCAGCATTAACCTTCCTCCCATTCCTCCTACAAGCATACAACCCCCTATGGATCCTATAGTTCTCATGTATTCCGCTGTGTTACGCTTTCTTTCTAGAGGATCTTTGGTTTGTGTTTGTGCTGCATATGTTTACTTCATTAGAGCTCTTATTGGTCTTAGCTCTCTCTTGAACGGGTCTAGTATGAGGCCGAATATCT
>JAJHQN010000074.1 GCA_020833325.1 Desulfurococcaceae archaeon
GATGAGGTAGACATGTTAGATGAGGCTTTTAAGATTTCACTTGGGCACAACATAGCGGTGTACGATGCACTTTACATCGCCTTAGCGCTGAAGTTAGGGAAGCCCTTTGCTACATGGGATCTGCGTCAGAGGAGGGTGGCGGAGGCTCTTGGGCTAAGTCTGGTTGTCTTTCGGCTGTGGCTTGGGTTTTGAAGGGTTTCGGTTTTAGCGATCTTTCTCTATTATGTTTTTAAGGTTTCATCTGCTTCTTAGGGCTCTCTCTATGGCTCTTCTTAGTCTGAACTCCATTCTTTTCATGTAGAGTGCTAGTATTGCTATGCCTAGTGTTTGTAGTCCTACTATTGTCATTATTGCTCCTAGTAGTCCTTTCATGTGGTATTTTACGTCGCTGAGTATGAGGTTGTATAGGTAGTATATGTCTAGTGCTACCCCTGGTATGAGTATTAGTGATGTTACTGTGAAGAGTGTGAATACTGGGTTGTAGGACCAGCTTAGTCTTATCATGTCTGCGAGTATCTTTATGCCGTGTACTGGTTTTAGCTTCTTCTCTCCAACTCTGCTCCTGTAGGTTATGTCTACCTCTGCTATCCTCCCCGTTGTTGAGGCTATGTGTGCTACTATCTCGCTCTCAACGCTGAAGCCCCCCGCCTCCCACATCGCCTCTCTTAGGGCTTCAACTCTTAAGGCGTACATTCCGCTTAGCACATCTCTAAGCTTTGTTCCGAAGACTATGTTGAACCATGTTGTTAGCATCCAGTTGCCTACCTTGAATATACGCCCCATAGCTCCTGGTTGCGGTCTCCTAACCCCTATCACCATATCGTAGCCTTCGTCGAGTTTCCTACATAGATCCCATATATGTGCTGGGGGGTATGTGTGGTCTCCATCTAGGATTACAACATGGTTCGTTCTAGCTAGCTCAAGCCCAGTCCTAACACCTCCAGCTTTACCACCAGGATACCTCTGGGATACAACCATTACACCGTAGCTTTTCGCAACCTCTCTAGTGCCATCCCTACTACCCCCATCAACTACTATGACCTTGCCTAGATCGAACCCGGATTCAATGATCTCCTCTAGGACAAGCTTTAACCCATCCCTCTCATCCTTAACTGGGATAACCACTGTTAGGTCATCGCATGAGCTCAAGCTTGGAACGGCCCCCTTTAATGGGTTACCCTAGCTTATTTAAATACCTTCATGCTAAACCTATGTTAGGTGCTGTTATTGCCTCTTAAAGCTCTAGCCTCCGGGCTCTGGCTATCACTTAAAGTTGTTCTTAGGAGGACCTCTGTATTCCTAGCTATATCATCTATAGTTGCTCTATCAACTGTTGTCACCCTAGCTCTCATAGCCTCAGAGTACCCTGTGGTGTCAACTCAGCTACTCCTAGAACGTCTAAGACCCGGGGTTGGGCTTACAGTTGTTGAGAGCCCCCGCGCGGAGATAGGGGTTTGCTGGGGCCTCCTAGAGTATGGGGGTAGGGGTTTAGAGGTCTTGGTTGTAGCACCTTCTAGTAACACCAGCTTCTGGAAACACTTTAAGGTTGGGGAGCCGGGCTCGGGCTCTGTTTTAATAGGCTATAGGGTTTCAGAAGCCCTGGAGCTTAGCCGTGGTGGCTTAGCTAGGCTTACCATAGATAGCGAGGCTCGCAATGTTATGGTTGGAGGTGTGGTTAGGTTTAACAGCATCCTAGACGCTGCTGTCATAGCATCTTCTAAGTCTAACATTACAGGTTGCACGCTAGGATACAGGGTTTCAGACTACAGCCCTCTAGATGTTATAGTAGCCTCGTCAAGCCAGGTAGCACAGTCTCTAACGCAATGGTATTTTGTTAGCATTATAGCGTTAACGGTAGCGGTTACACTAGCATCGCTTAAGGCACTCCTAGACCTTGAGGGGGAGCTCCTAGACCTTGAGGCTCAAGGGGCTCCCAGGGGTTTAGTGCTCCTAGCTCTACCCATAGCCTTTACACTTTCAACACTAACAGGTGCATCCTATGGTTTCATACTATCAAGTATAGCGGCCTCCACCCTAAGCTCCTACATGGGGCTCTACATACCCCCACCCCCCATAACTCCATGGCTCCTAGCTAAGATTCTAGCCGCCCCCTCCATCATATCAACTATAACACCCTTAGCTGTAGGTGTTACACTGTGGAGGTTCAGAGGCTGGTAGTCTACGTGTACAGGGTTGTTGGTCTAAGGTTAGCCCTGCTAACACTAATATCGATAGCTCTCTACTCAGCTACATCAGCTTATGTTGAGGGGGCTCTCCTAGGCATGCTAAACCCCCTGGTGGAGCCTCCGGGCCCTAGTGGGTTTAACCTTATAAGCATGTATAGTGGTTTAGCTGTATCACCTCTAACAGGTCTCATCAGCATGGATACATCTAAGCTTGAAAAACTCCCTGTAATCGTGTGGTCTGAGGTTACAACACCAGTACTAGCTAATGGAACACCGGTTATCCTCAGGGGTGTTGATGGCGTGTGGTCTGAGGTTTACAAACCAAGGGTTGTAGAGGGGGAGCAGTTCAACCCTAATGCTATGACTAGGGTTTGGGTTGGCTATAGGCTGGCCGGCACCCTAGGTGTTAAGCCTGGTAGTATCCTGGTTGTTAAACCCCTCTTCACCAACGTGGAGGCTCCACTGGTAGTAGCGGGGGTCTTAGATGTTGTTGAACCATACAGCTACGAGATCTTAGCTTCAAGGGCTCTAGGCTCGTTGTTGAGGGGTTCAACACTACCATCAACTGTTAGGGTGGCTTTCGATCCTAGCATTGTAAGCTACGATGATATAGCAGGGGCTCTAGGCTTTGAGGGGGTGCCGGCTCCAGCTGCTAGGGTTGCATCAGCTCTAGTCTACGGGGGTTATGTTAAGCTGGATAACCCTGAGAGGGTTCAAGAGTATTACATTCAAAGGCTTGGCGTTCCAAGTGAGGTTATAGTGGTTCTAGCAGTTCTATCCAATGTGGTGGTGTCAATGCTAAACCTAACCCCGGCATGGCTTATCTACAGTATGAGAGGTCGGAGTCTCTCGACCTTAGTTGAACTGGGTGTTAGTAGATCCTCCATTAAACTCTCCCTAGCAATCCTAACAATACCGGTGGTTGTAATAGCATCTATACTGGGGGTTCTGGTAGCTAAGCTCATAAACCCGCCCATAATCCTAGGTTATCCTCTGAGGGTGGAGCTCGAAGGCTACATGCTTCTAGCCCACGTAGTAGTCCAGGTTACACTGTACGCCATAGGCCTTCTATCAGGTGGGCTTGGTGAGGATTAGCCTAGCATTAGCCTTAATCCTAGCTTTCCTACTTAGATCCATCTACACCCTCTACTCAGGCCTTCCATACAACGTCGACTCATGGCCTTTGATAGCTGGAGCTTCAACTTTCACAGGTAACACTAATGCTAGGATTTTCGATGATATGTACTATGATGGTTATAATAATAGGTGGCCTTACACTATAATAGCTACAGGGCTTCTAGCCCTAGTTACAGGTTCTAAAGTCGAGGATGCCGGTAGGCTGCTCGGCCCAGCCCTGGGATCCATAGCTGTTCTAATGCTATACGCTATAGCCCGTAGGCTTACGAGCCCTCGTAACGCAGGCCTAGCAGCCCTCATCGTAGCCTCTGCTGGCACTCTCTTCGCCTTCGAAGGGGGGCTTACCAAGGAGGTTTACGCTAGACCCCTGGTGCTGGTATACGTGTTGGCCGCTATATACGCTTGGAACCCCCCTGTTGTAGCTATCCTAGCCCTATCCACTGTTATGGCACACCATGTTTCAAGCATAGCCTTGATAAGCATAATAGCGGGGGTTCTGGTTGCAACGATACTCTACGATCTAGCTCGGGGTGTGAGGGTTCTCAGCCTTGCTAGGCTAGCTGTAGCTCTTACAACCCCAGCCATACTACTCCTAGCCCACGTCTTAAGCGTAGCTCCAGGGTTCTGGGGTAACGTTTTCAAGCTAGGTAACCTTGCACCAGCATCATTCTACGCTATAACAGCTTTCAGCATAGCGGCCTTCACACTACTACCATCACAGAGGGTTACCTATAGGCATAGAATCCTATTCGCCCTAGCCATAAGCATACCAGCCCTAGCTATGACCCTTATAGCTATGGTAGCCCCTCCAACACCTCAGACAACCCCACTAGGCCCCTACATGGCCCTCTACGCAACCCCACTACTAATATCACCTATAGCTGCTTACACGACAAGAGCCTCCAGAGAGCAAGCTGTAATAGCAGGTGGGTGGCTCATAGGAATGGGGATGCCTATGGCGTACTCAGCATTCTCAGGCGACCCCATCGCAGGCGCTGCAATACACAGGTTCATAAACTACACTTTCTACGCTGTAACCCTAGGCTACACCCTGGGAGCAACATGGGCTCTCAAGGCTCAAGCAATACTAGCGATACTAGTAGCGCCCCTAATAGCTAAGGGTATAGTGTTACAGGAGGATCCATACTTCCACTTCGAACTATACAAGGAGGGGGACGTAGAGCTAGCGAGGATAGCAAGACTATCAACAAAGGGGGTTCACGGAGACTCAAAACTAGAATACCTAGCATACATGTACAAATCAGAAGTGATGCCACCACCACTAAGAGTACAGGATATAAGAAAACCACTAGCAGTACACCAGGAAAACCTAGCAAAAGGGTTCTGGGTAGCAGGAATAGTGTATGGTAGCGTACACGACATAATAGAGATGTCTAGGAGGAGTAGCACAGCCTATAGCTCTGGATCACATTTAATCATACTACCCCCGTGATTGAAGCTTGCATGCGAGGACAGGGGTTCCAAGAGCTCCCCAGAACGTCTAAATCCAATCTCTCAACACTACATTCACGACATCCCCTGGCTCTACATGCAAACTCCTCTTATCAGCCATAGCCCTTACCACGTGGTAGTAGATTGGTAGCTGGAAGGAGCTCCCCTCGGAGACCCACTTCTCCCTAGGGGCATCTGATATTCCCAGGGCCCCCACAAGGTCTATGGCTATGTTCCTTCTCAACATCTCATCGTATAAGGGTGAGGTGCTTAGAGCTCCTGCCCCCTCCTCTCCAATCCTCTTCACCTCACTTACAGCCTCAGATTCACTCAACCTCCTATCCCTTACAGCCTTCGCCAACGCTGCTGTAACGTTAGATACAGCCCTTCTAACCCACCCCTCCAACCCTAGGGCGCCCGCCAGTAAGAACTCCCTAACATTACCTCCGAAGAGCCTCCAGCTTAGATCTACTACGCTAACCCCCAGTCTCCTGGATGCCTCCTCTAGGTCTCCTAGAGCTCCTCTACCTCCTAGCTCCTCTACAACCTCGTTGAAGGCTTTGAAGGGTAGGTTCCACATGTATGCTTTGAGATACTTAGGGCTGTAGGGGCCGATGTGGTATGCGGCTATGCTATCGCTTGTCAACACTATCATTGATATGGAGGAGTTACCCCTATCCATTATGTTAGAGTGCATCCTACCAATGGTGTCAGCGGTCTTCTCGACAAAGGATTTCAAGCTACCCTCACTTACACCTCTAAACTCGTCTAGGAATACAATGTAATCCCTACCCTCCCCGGGGTTGGCTACGAGCTTGTCTATAATACTCCAGAGTAGCGGTAACCTAATGTTCTCAACCTGCCCGGGCTCAATGGTTAAACCTACGCTTAGAGATGCTACCCCTGGGATGCCAACACTACCACCGATGTGAACGCTGTACTCGAAACCCCTACCTCTCAGTGTGGATTCAACATACTCTTTGAAGCCTTGGGTGTACTCAATGCTTAGAACACCACCTTCAGCTTCAGGAGCTGTTAGGAGTAGGATCTCAACAGTAGAACCCTTACCCCTAGAGGCTTCAGCACCGTAAAGAAGGGCTCTAGCAATCTCACTCTTACCACAGCCTACGGGCCCGTAGAGGATCATCATGGGGTTAGCTATGTAAGGGGGGTTGACTAGCTTTGAAGCCTCCCCCACCCTATCCCTGAACCTAAGGGTTAACTTAAGCCACGGGATTTTAACCTTGTAACCGCTGAAAGCCTCTGCTACGAGGTTGGAGCTCCTAGCAAGCCTCTCGCTTAGACCACCTCTAGGATTTATCATGGGTATGCCCCGTTGTAGGTCTCTCCCTGGGGGAGGTTTAAAGTGTTGTGTGGGAGTTTTTAAGTTCTCCCGGCCTCCTACTTGTTAGGGTGTTTGTTTTAGCTTGGATTTGTATCGTGGTTTCGGTTTTGGTCTGGCTGTTTTCTCTCTCACCCTAGCCTTGTTCACCTTCTCCACCTTAGGTTTACACCCTCTTCTAGCCTTGTGGGTTGGGTTTTTTGTTGTAGGTTTGTCTATCTTCTTGACCCCTACTGGTGCTCATAGTGGTTTTAGGGGTTTGGTTGGTGTTGTTGAGGCTTCTGTTGAGAATATTGGTAGGCTTGTTGAATCCCTCGGTGTTAGGAGCTCCTCCCTCTACATCGTTAGGGGTGGTTCTGTCTACGTGTACGTTTACGGTGATGATGTTAACCCTGGGGATGTCATCGGTCTTGGCGTTGATAGGGTTATAGGCTTCGTTAAAGGCTCTCCTGTCGTGGTTTTCAGGAGCCCCCTCGACTTCCCCGATGTGATGGGTGGGCTTTGCTATGCTGTTGAAGAGGTTGTTGTTGATAGGCTTGAGCTCTCAGAGTCTCTTACGTGCACTGAGTCTAGTGGGTCTGCTGTTGTGGAGTTCAAGGGTGTTAGGTCAAAGGCTGGTTTCAGCCTTGCGGGTAGCGTTGGTAGCGTGTACGCTATGGCAACAGCAACCATAGCCTCTAGGCTCTGGGGTGCACCTGTAAGGGTTTCATCTGAGGTTTGGAGCGGGGATAGGGTGGTTGTAGGAGTGGAGGTTGTAGGATTTGGAGAGGAGTCTTCTAGCTAACACCCTTCTAGCACTAGCTGTAACGGCTACCACATGGGTGTTGTGGAGCCTCGGGGAGTCTAGGGTTGACGCCTACACATCACTATACGCTCTAGAGTACACCTTGATCAAAGCACTGCTAAGACCTAGGAGGGTAGCACTAGACATACCATGGCTCATACTACTAGCTCTATTCACTGTAGCGGTAGCGTACAGGATCGCAGGTGTGCTAGGATGGCTAGGCTAGCACTACTAGCAATAACAATTATCATGCTGCTCTTAGCCAGCGTAGCGTTACAACTACAACCACCAAGACACGTCGACCC
>JAJHQN010000075.1 GCA_020833325.1 Desulfurococcaceae archaeon
TGAGGCCATACCTTGCAGTTTTCGAGTATAACGTTATCCTCTAAGATCACATTATCTCCTATGTAGCTTGCATTCATTTTAACGTTTCCTCCGATCCTCACATGCCTTCCTATAATGCTACCTCTAACTGTAGATCTCTGGCCTATAACACTTCTATCCATGATCACGCTCTCCTCTATGTTAGACCCTCTCTTCACTATGGTGTAGTTGTCTATTATGGCGTTTGCGATCCTCACGTTATCCTCTAGCCTCACATGCCGGCCTAGGAGTACGTCTCCGTCTAAGGTTATTACTCCACGTGCAGCTCTCTCAACAAGGTCAATGTGTAACGCTCTTGAAGCTGGGCTGTAACCTTGCATTCTAACGCCTCTATAGACTGTTGCTACCTCTAGTTCTTCTGCTTTGAGGGTTCTAAGCAGGTATAATGAAGCCTCTATGTACCTCTCCGGTGTCCCGATATCAAACCAGTATCCGTCCATAACATAGCCTACAACCCTCCTCCCATCAAATATAATCTTTGGTATAACGTGAGCTCCGAAATCAGCCCTGCCCCCCTCCACCATCTTACCAAACTCCTCTGATAACAGGAACTCTACCATCTCCTCTGATATAACGTATATACCTGTATTAACTAGACGCGATGGGGCCTCCTCGACTCTCCTAGGCTTCTCAACGAACCCCCTTATTAAACCATTCTCGTCTAAGACTGCTACGCCGAAGTGCTTTAACTCCTCGACATCCTCTATCTCCTTTAAAGCTATGGTCATGAAAGCCCCCGCCTCCCTGTGCCTTCTATAGAGCTTCCTTACATTAATGTTAGCCACCGTATCCCCTTGGACGACTAATATGGGCTCTTTAATCTTATAGTATTCCAGGAGTATTCTTATAGAATGAGCGTTACCAACACTATCCTCGTTAGGCTGATATCTTATTCTAACGAGCTTACTCACTCCAGGAGCTAATCTAATCCTGAAACCTCCGCCTAGGTGGTCGTGCAAAGCCTTGTAGTTAAAGTAACCGCTAACACCTAAGTAGAACTCCTCCACACCCTGGGATGCAAGCCTCCTTATTATAAAGTTTATGAGGAAGTTATTAAGAAATCTCACCATAGCCTTAGAGGTTTCAACAGTTAACGGGTATAACCTGGTCCCTAGACCCCCCACCGGTATGAAAGCTTTTGTTATCAAGACTAGAGCCTGCACCCCCTGTAATCTAGTGGGGTTGAAGCCTATTAACACTATATCGTGCTGGGATAGACTGGTGTTAGGCTTGGGCACATTGATCTAACATACTCTAGACCCCCCTCAGCTAGGAGAACCTCCCTAACCCACTTATCGATATAGCCTTTCGCTACATGCTCTTCGGCTATATGCTTGGGTAGTTTTTCTAGCACTTCTCCGAGCTCCTTTAGAGAACATGCTTCCAGGAGACTGTCAGATAGGGTTATGTGGTAGCAGAGGCTCGTAGGGGCTCTAAACCTCTCTAGGAACCTGCAGTAGTCAGCTCTAGCAAGTCTAACGAGGTGCTCCTCTAGGATCTTGAGAGCCACATGGTACACTATCTGAGCCTTATAAGGGCTCCTATACGGGTTGAAGTAACTGTGGACCTCGCCCGCAGGCCCCATCTTAGTGGCCTGGTAGTAGAAGTGATCGCTTAGAGAGTAGAGCCTCCAAGCTCTAAGAGCGCTACCTCCTATGGCTTTAGCATAGCTATAGAGGGTTTTCAAAACGTCAAGCCCAAGCCTTTGCACCTCGTTTCCAAGCCATGCAGATAAATCCCTCTCATCAGCCCAGCTTATAGTATTCCAAGGCGGTATGTCTAGAGCCCCTACAGGCCTATGCCTTAAAGCCGCCTCCGTTACCGTTGCGAACCCGACACCAGCTTTAATGGATTCTCTTGGAAGCCATTTGAGGAACTCGTATATCCCGGTCTCAGGTCTCTGGTGCTCTCCGAAGGTCTCATAGTCTAAGGCTACCAAAATAACATCCCCGTGGGATTTGGAGAGCCACGATGCATACTTATCAGCTGTTAGAGGATACTGATCCCACGTCTTCAGGCTAAACCTAAACCCTATATCATCGCTCAACCTGTAATTCCTCGTGAGAACCCTTATGGGGCACGTGTATGCTTCGTAAACATGGTTAGGCCCCTTGAATCCCGGGATCCAGTCTACACCTTCGGTTACCGTGGCCTTAAACCCCATGTTGTGTAGAGCGCATGCTACATCATTATTGTATATGAACTCCGTGTTCTCAGCTGAGGTAGGCTTGTATCCTAGGAGTTCCTCCACTAGTTTAACGTGATCTAGGATTTGGGATGTGAACTCCTCGATATCAATGAACCATGCGAGGGAGTGGTAGTAGGTTTGAGCCATGAACTCAGCTCTCCCCGTAGATGCTATATCTCTAAGTAGCTCTAGAGCCTGGGGAGCCCTCCTCCTCATCAGTTCAAGAGCTATACCTGAGATGCTGAAGGTTACCTTAAACTCCTCTATCTCCCTTAAAGCCTCTAACACTATCTTCGATGCTCTAATGTAAACGTTCTCTGCAACCCTATCGAATACAATCCAATTTAAATCCCAGTCGAACAGCTCTAGAGGATCCTCCACCTTCGATCCCGGTGGCGTGCCTATGAAAGGTTTAATGCGTAGTGGTTGATGTACCTCGAATAGTAGGATTAAATCAACCAACTATACCACCTGGACGTGGTGAGATGCTATGGCCCTGTAATAAGCCATTTGCCTAGCCTTTTCATAGCATACCTCAAGTTGACCGTAAACAGCATGCTCTCTGAAATGCTCATCTACAAGTCTAGCACATCTACTTCTAATCCTAGACTCTACACTGGCACCCGCTAAGCTTCTAAGCTCGTTTAACGGGATAGCGTTAGGGTTACCATTACTCATTAACACAGCTATAGACTCCATGGCAACCCCCATTTCCCACGGATCCCCCGGCCTAACCAGCAACCCTGTGCCATCGGGATTCCATCTAAGATCCACTACAACCTCCTTGAGACCCCCCACGGCTGACGCTACAACAGGGGTCCCTAAAGCCATAGACTCAACGGCTACAAGCCCGAAGGGCTCCCACCTTGAAGGGACTACTGTTGCCTTAGCCAGCCTCACTATGGCGTTCCTAACGTCAACAGGTATTCTATCGAGTAAAACCATAGCCTTACCAGGCCTCTCCTCAACAAGCCTCCTAAGCTCGCTCTCAAACCCCTGGTCTCCAATAGATACACCTAGAACCAGTAGTCTCGCTGAAGGTGAGTAGTCTAGAGCTCTAACGGCTACATCGAAGCCTTTCTGCCATGTAAGCCTACCCAGGGCTACTAGGAGGACACCGCCCCTATCGAGGTAACCCATCCTCCTATACCCTTCTAGCATTTCATCTAAAACCCTCCACTCTACACCCTCATGGAGCCCACCGTACCTTCCTAGAATCCACTTCTCAACATCATCAACCCTGAGATCTACAGGGTTATAGACGACACATGACTTACCAGCAATCCAATCTCCATACCTCCTGAAAAGCTCCTCTCTGAGATAGGATACGCTCACGGTAACCACAACATCAGCCTCTTGGATGCCGAAGGCTTCAACATTACCGTTAACGGAATCCCATACACGACTGTAATACTCAACATCATGCCTTGTAACCCTCCAAACCAGGTGAGGTCCATTGGATAAACCTGACCAGTCCTGGGATGCGTAGTGCCAAGGGAAGCTAGGTGAGCCTGATAGGTGTATCGTGTAGACTAACGGTGTAGCTAACCCCCTCCTCTCAACCTCCTGTTTAACAGTCACCCCTGCTAGGACGCTATGCCAGTCGTGAACGTCGATAAGATCTGGGAGCTCTCCGGCTCGCTGTGTATATGCTTTAAGAGCTCTAGCTAGGAGTGACGCCTTCTCCTCAGCCATCGAGTATATGCTCCACTCATCTAGAACACTCCTAGTAACCCTATCGAGGCCCTTAAACATCACTATTCTAACACCGTTAACCCTAGCCTCCTCAGCTCCGATGCAGTAGTGGTAGTATACCCCGTCAACACCTCTCCTGTAGCCGCACTCTGAAAAACCTATATCCCTAAGTCCTAGCTTAACCCTCAACAGGGGGTCCATGTACCTGCCATGGGATGGCATGAAGACGGTGACGCTAACACCCCTCCTAGCAAGCATCTCAGCCCTAGCTCTTACAGCCTCCCCTAGGCCGCCTAAGCTCGCTACCCCAGAGTACTCGAAGCTCGCCATCCAAACCCTACTTATACTTGTTGGTGCGAAGAGCTCCAATCTAGACCCTAACCCTTAGTGTTCTAGCTAGGGAGGTAAATAGCTTAACCCAACCCCATGAAACCTCATCACCAGCCTCAGCAGCCCTCCTCATACTAGCATAATACCTCTTCCTCGCCAATGCAACCCTGATCCTAGCATCCTCCATTAAACGATCCCCAAGAACTCCCATCCTGTCCAGGATCAGTGCTAGTTCAAGCGCCCCCTCAATGACCCTTGTATTCACCGGGTCGACATCTAGCCTATCCAGGAGCTCTATAAGCTTTATTGCTATGAGCTCCCTAACATAGGGTTCTAGTGGGATTCCAAGACTCCCGGCCATCTCGATGAGCTCTCCGAGCTCCAGCATATCCTGCTTTCTAAGGTTCTCTTCAACCTTCAAACTTAGCAGTGATGAGAGAGTGTTGGTTAGGTAACCTGGGGGTTTAACACCTGTAGTCTTGAACATGTAGTGTAAGGGTAGTAGGGTGGGTGAGAGTTTCTCAAGGTAGTCTTTGAAGGAGCTCTTGAAACCCTCCAGTACCCAGAGTGCTAGATCCACCTGGTCGTCTAATAGTAGCTCTGCTACCGTGTAAACCCTCCCCTTGAACAGCTCACCTAGAATATCCACTAGCCTTGAAGCTGGTGTAAGCCCGAGGTTTGATTTAAATAACGTGTTAACCCTAATGTAGTCCTCAGGCTTCTCCAAGTAGTCTACTCCAACGTAGAGATCCCAGCCTCCGAGGTGGATTAGAACGTAGTATAGGGTGCTCTGCTCCAGGGTAACCGTTGATAGGATGTTTACAACACCCATATCCACCACCACCGGCCCTAGCTCCATCCTATCCCTCCTGGACCTTGAGATCTTGTAGGAGTACACTAAACCCTCATCTCCCACGATGCCTCTAAGAGCTCTTAAGGCGTAAACCGCGGTTACCATAGCTGGGTCCACTTTCGATCTAAGAGCCTTCTCTAGGAGCTCGTCACCCCTAACACCAGTGTTACCCCTAGCCTCCCTTAGCACTTCCAATACCTCCCCCACATAGTCTTTGAAGCCTAGATCTTCTAGGAGCTCTAAAACCCTAGCAGCATGCCTTAACGCTTGGATAGGCTCGGGCCTGTCGAGATCCTCGTGGAACCAAGCGTCACTAGACTGTGCTAGGAGAGCGTTTCTTAGAGCCTCTAGTAGCTTTAGAGCTCTAACAACAGCGTTTGGATCACCTGGTTTTAAGATGTGCTCTTCGACGAAGGAAGCTGTTCTCTCTAAGCTCCTCTCGTAGAGGACATCTATGTAATCTAGAGCTGTAGCCCAGGGGTTCCTGTAGAGCTCAGCCCCCATCAGCTCCAGGGCTCTGAGAACCCCTAGGGATAGGGTGTCTATGGCCTTACGTAGTGGAGCTCTCCACTCCTGAGTCCACCCAGGTCTTATGTCTGAACCACAACCACAGTTAGCTCTCCACCTCTCAACGCCATGAGGGCAGCTCCACGAGGTTCTCTCAGCAACCCTAGCTTTAACCCTTGGTGGTGATACTGATAGGAACTTAGAGTAGTTTGTAACCCCTATGTAGCCTGTGGATTCTAGGATTTCAAGAGCTCTAACAAGCTCCTCCACACCACGCTTCCTATGGTGGCCGTAGACCTCGCCATCACTAGCAATGCTAACCAGCTGTGGGCCTTGCAGGAGCTCGTTGAATGACTCTATAACCCTTGAAGCTAGCATCCTCCCATCTTCTAGGAGGCTGCCGAATGAAACCTCCCTGGATAGCACATCATCGTACACCACAGCCGCTATACTCCTACCAGATGGTAGTACTAGCTTGTATGTAACCCTAGGATCCACCCTATCAACCTTAACCCATCTACCCCCAACCCTTATAGCCTCGATCTGGTGAGGTCCTAGCACAATATATCTTATACCGTGGTCGGCTAAAACCTCCAACGTCTCGTGGTCAACAGCGACCTCCGGTAACCAGAAGCCCTCAGGGTACCTATCGAAGGTCTTCTCAAAGAACTTAACCCCCCAGTTAACAGCTAGCTCCCTGTACCTCCTATCAGCGAGAGGCATGATTATATGAGCATAGGGTTGAGCTATAGCGTTTCCAAAACCCTCCCTAGACGAAGACTCCTTATCAGCCTCAACTATAGCATTGTAAACCTTGGGGAGCCTAGCTTTAAGCCACTCAAGGAGGATGGGGCCGAAGGAGAATGATATCCTGGAGTAGACGTTAATAACATCTAAAACCCACCCATCCCCACTGTAGAGAGGGGCGTTAGAAAGCCTAGAGTAACATTCAAAAGCAACCCTCTCATTCCAGTCGTGGAAAGGGCTAGCGGAGAGATCGTAATCAACAAACTCAATCCATGGGTTGAAGCGAGGAGGCTGGTAAAAGTGGCTGAAGAACACTGTAAACCATTCAACCAACCTCCAACCCCTAAGCTGTGATTTCAAACTTGAAACCTAAAGGCTTACCACAACCTCTCCAAAGCCAACCTTAATACCAGCTTTGTAATTCACTTATTTAAACTCCTCCAGCTAGCTCTATAGAAGGCCGTAGAGGGTGGGATAAATGGAGGTTCCTCGGAGGCCTGGTTATAGCTTAACAGTTGATAGGATTGCAAAAAGTAGTCTAGCTCGCGATCCTACTAGGGAGATTGTTTATAGGGTTACAGCTGGTGGTGATAGGATTGAGAGATATGATTACTCCAAGGCTTTTGAGAGGGTGAACGCTCTTGCCAACGCTCTATCAGCTCTCGGTGTTAGGAGGGGTGATAGGATTGCTACTCTCGACTGGAACACACACTGGCATTACGA
>JAJHQN010000007.1 GCA_020833325.1 Desulfurococcaceae archaeon
TTATCAACATTAGACCAGGTTGATAAAACTCTACCTCCACCTAGGAGCACCGTCATACCTGGATCCTTGGGTATAAGCTTAAGCCTACCTAGTACTCCTAGCTCCTCCCCAACACTCTTCTTGAAAAGGCTTAGAACATAAGCGCCAACGGGAACCCTGAAACCAGGCCATAGCTCGGGGCTCGAAGCCATCCCACCTATGTACTCTCCCTGTTCGAAAACAGCTACCCTTAAACCTCTTAGTGCAAGACTGCATGCGGCCACAAGACCGTTATGACCTCCGCCTATGACTACTGCATCGTACCCCATAGGGTCTCACCGGGTTTAGTTGAATGCTCTAGACAGGTTATCCCATGGTAGCACTAGCTAGGTTCCTTGGGTATACCGTACTTCCTCAACACCTCGTAGAGCCTTCTCGGGTCTCTAGAGTAGAGTCTTAGTATTGTTAAGCTCGCCTTACCCTCATTAACTATGTCAACGAACCCCCTCTTCTCCTCCACTCTAATAGCCACATGGGGGTTTAATGGAAACGCTAGTGCTGTGTTTGAGAGGAGCCCTCTGTAAACTATGCCTTTAGTTGTTACTATGTACTCGTTAGGCATAGAAATCGCTACTATCTTCCCAGCCCTCCTCAAGGCTATCTCTATGGAGGCCTGTGATATGATGAAAAACCCCTCTAGGTATACGAGGAACGCAAGCATATGGGATAGGAAATCATGTCCAATGTAGCCTTTGAAGAACCAGTAGATATCATTTACACGCCCCCAGGCCAGGGTGAAGTAGAGTAGGCCTACCACAGTACTCAGCATCATGAACGTTGTGAATTTAAGCTGAGACTGCATATCAGCGATTAAACCTTCATCCTTAGACTGTAGCTCCCTTAAATTCTTCTCCTCCACAAGCTTCCTAGCGCTACTAACATCCTCAACCCTAGCCTTAACAGAGCTCATGGGGTTACGTGAGAGGAACCTATTTTGTAGGTAGGTTGTTAGTATTATCAGGAGCATTATTACTATGAATGTTCTATAGTTAACACCCAGCCAGGCTGCAAGCACAGAGTACACTATAATGTACGCCTGCCCTAAAGCTATCCTCAACAGTCTATTCTCGTAATAGTAAGACAAACGGCACACCAATAAAATGTAGAGGCTTTAAGCTTAAAAAACAGTTATAACGTAAGGTTTTTGACATGGAAGAGGCCTAAGCTCTACCGAGACCTGCATCAATTATCTTCTTAAGGTTAACAGTGTCGAACACGTTCCCCGTAATAGTCATCTGCCTGGTCATGAAAGCTCTCATAGCATCCAGCTCACCGCTCAAAATCCTAGCTAGAACATCCCTTGACATTGAGAGTGTAGCTATAGGGCTTGGATGCCTACCCTCCTTTATATCAAGGCGTCCACCACTAATCTCTACGTAGAACTCCTGCCCATCAATAACGAATTGGTAGACTTTATTCCAAGTCCTAGCCTCGGGAACCTTAGTGAGAGCCTTGTCAAAGAGCTCTGTGAACCTAGCCCTAAGCTCCTCAAGAGACATACCTGGCCACCTTCAACCTCAATATGGATTATGCAAACTCAGTCCTTATATATCTAAACATATCCTCATATTCTAATAATGTGGAGATCGCCATTAAAGGATTTAATAACCGGGGTCTCTCGGGGTAACACGCCTCGGTAGTTTGTATTCAGTGAATTCTTCTAGATTCTAGTATATAGATTAATTAGGTTTGGGAACCCTATCTCACCAGGTGTCGTGTATGGGTAGAAGAGTTGCCATAGTTGGTACTGGGCATTCTAAGTTCGGTGTTAGACTTGATGTTAGCCTCGCTGAGCTCGCTTACGAGTCTATTAGGGAGGCTCTCGACGAGGCTAGGATTGGTTTAGATGATGTCGATCTTGTTGTTGTTGGTAATGCTGGTGGATGGAGTAGCGAGCCTCTCCCAGCTATAGTTGTTAATGAGTACTCCGGGCTCTCCGGTAAGGCCACCCTTAGGGTTGAGGCAGCCTGCTCTACGGGGAGCTCTGCTATTAAAGTTGCTAGGGATGCTATAGCTTCTGGTGATGCTGAGGTAGTGTTGGTCGTAGGCGTTGAGAAGATGAACGAGAGCCCCACCCCTACTGTCGTCGAGTTCATAGGGAGGGCTGGCAACTACTTCTGGGAGTTCGAGAACTACGGTCTCACCTTCCCCGGCTACTATGCTCTCTACGCTACAGCATACATGTTCAACTACGGTGCTAGCGAGGAGGACTTCTGCCAGGTTGCTGTAAAGAACCACTACTATGCTAGCATGAACCCTAAGGCTCAGTTCCAGAGGAGGATAACTGTTGAGGATTGCATGAAGAGCAGGTATGTCGCCTGGCCTATCAAACTCTACGATTCAAGCCCCATAACGGACGGGTCTGCGGCGGTCATACTAGCAAGCGAGGATGTAGTTGGTAAGATAACGGATTCACCAATCTGGATAGAGGCTATAGGGGCTTCAAGTGATACAAGCAACCTATCCAAGAGACAGAACTTCCTAGGATTAGATGCTGCTAGGAAGGCAGCACTACAAGCATACAAGAAGGCCGGCCTGGACCCAGAGGGCGTGGTTAAACAACTAGACTTAGCGGAGGTCCACGACTGCTTCACCATAGCGGAGGTGATGGCATACGAGGATCTAGGCTTCGCTAGGAGAGGTGAGGGTGTTAAACTGGTAAGGGAGAGTCAAACGTACATTGGAGGCTTGATACCGGTAAACCTAAGCGGTGGCCTTAAGGCTAAAGGACACCCCATAGGAGCTACGGGGGTCTCGATGGCCGTTGAGATAGCCAGACAGCTGTGGGGTAGGGTTGAGAGGGGGAGACAGGCTCCAGTAAAGGTTGGTAGAGGGCTAGCGCACAACGTTGGAGGCACAGGCCACTACGCCTACGTAACCCTGTATAGTCTAAGCAAGCCTAGGGGGTGAGGGCTGTGAGCCAGAGGGAGCAGGCCGACGCTTTCATAAAGCAGATGGAGGAGTTCTCTGAGACTATGAAGAGGAGTGTTGGGGTACCAGCGATCATAGATCCTAGGAGTGGCATCACAATGTGGTATGATCAGAGGGAGCTCAAGCTAAGGTATATTCTAAGCGTGGAGAGGATTAAGAAGTTCTTCGAAGCCCTGAGCGAGGGTAAAGTCCTAGCTACGAGGTGTAAAGCCACGGGCACCATACTATTCCCCCCGCAGGTGGACTGCCCTGAAGCTCCGGGTAGCGAGGTTGAATGGGTTGAGATGCCCGTTGAAGGGGAGCTCCTCACATGGACCGTTATAAACATTAAACCCTACAGCTTCAGCCACTACGACGACTACATTGTGGGTATAGCTAGGATGGCTAATGGTGTTAACGTGCTAGCATGGGTTAGATGTAGGGATCCGAGCAAGCTAAAGCCCGGGATGAAGGTTAAACTTGTTGTCGTAAAGAGGGAGCCTGAGGGTTATCTAACATACGAGCTAGAACCTGTGGAGTGTTAGAGTCTAATAGCCTCCCTAAACTCCTCTAAAAGCATACTCCACCTTCCCAGCTTTAGTAGAGGCATTTTCTCCCTAGCCTTGTACACAAGGCTTGTATCTATAACGGCCTCGACAACCTTCTCCCCAACACCTCCATCCACCACAACGACACCATAGGGGTCTACAACCATGCTCCTCCCGGTAAAATTGCTACCGTAGAGTGCAGCTACGATAGTGTATATAACGTTCTCATGAGATCTAGCTTGAGTTAGAACCCTTAAAGTCTCCTCCTTAAGAGGCCCCCTATACCAGCCAGCAGGCACCACTACAGCCTCAGCACCCCTCAAAGCCTGAACTCTGAAAACCTCAGGATACCTGAGTTCAAAGCATACAGCAACACCAAGCCTCAGACCACAGACATCAACGGGCTTGAAGAGGCTACCACCAGAGGCTATAAAGCTACTCTCCCTATAACCGAGGATATCGAACAAATGAGTCTTCCTATAAACACCGACGACATCACCACCCCTATCGATGACAACAACAGTGTTATAAACCCTAGGAGGCTCCCCGGACCTCTCAAACAAAGTAGCTACAACACAGGAGTTACGAGTAGAAGCTAGATCACGGAAGAACCCAACCCACCCACCTCCGAGATCCTCAGCCTCACCATATATAAACCCAGCATCAAGCCCTGTAGGATCAAGCATGGAATACTCGGGGAAAACAATCAAATCAGGCCTACCCTCATAGCCTTCAACCAAACCCCTAATAACCCTAAGACTCTCAACCTTAGACCTCCCAGGCTCAAACTGAACCAGAGCAACCCTAACCAAAACCATACAAACCAACCACATAGAAACGCTGTAGCTAAGAAATTTTAAACATGCACCTTAACACTGTATCATTGAACTCCCACCATAAACACCAAACCTCCGATCTCTCCGGGTAAGCTCTCTATGCCTCGTGTTAGCGTTTCTCCCACAGGGATTCCGTGTTCACTTAGAATGGTAGGATGAAATGGTGATGGGATGAAATGTGGCGAAGCTAGAGATTCTACATGGCAGTTTTAGATTCTAAGTTTTAGTTCCTACGAGCTCCTTCACTATCCTCAGAGCTTCGTCTGCGTGTTTCTCTGCTGGTCTTATGTTTGATAGGATGGCTCTTATCCTCCCCTCAGGGTCTATTATGAATGTTGTCCTCTCGGCTGTGAAGCTGTCCTCTCTTAGGACCCCGTAGGCTCTCGCTATTACTCCTCTCGTGTCGCTTAGGAGTTTGAATTTAAAGTCGTATTTTTCAGCGAACTTCCTGTTAACATCAACCGGATCTGTAGATGCTCCTACAACCTCTACTCCAAGCTTCTTGAACTCTTCTAGTAACTCGTTGAACCTTATGCCCTCTCTCGTGCAACCTGATGTCATAGCCTTAGGGTAGAAGTACAACACTACATATCTACCTCTAAGGTTGCTTAGCTTGAAGGTTTCACCGTTATGGTCTAGGGCCTCGAAGTCGGGGGCTATGTCTCCGACTTTAACCATCCCTAACACCTCCCTCTAGTTGTTTAAAGCCGACTTTCAGGTTATTAAGTGCCATCTATACGGTACATGTGGGATGTGTGGTTTGAGTGGTGGGGGTCTAGTCGACCTGGTTTACGGTGGTCTGGCTGGCTTTGTGGTTAGGCTGGGGTTTCATAGGGTTCACCCTAATGTGTACACGATCCTAGGGTTACTTTTAGCTCTGTTAGCACCCCTCTCAGCTTACATGGGCTACTTCGTCTTAACCCTATTACTCATAGTGCTATCATCTCTTATGGATGTCCTGGACGGCCTTGTAGCGAGGGTGTCCGGGCTTCAGAGTAGGTGGGGTGCCTTCCTAGACTCTCTAAGCGATAGGGTTTCAGACGCATCCTACCTGCTAACCTTAGCTTTGATGGGGTTGGATTGGAGGCTATGCTATGTACTCCTAGTATTATCATATCTAGTCTCATACTCTAGAGCTAGAGGTGAGGGTCTAGGAGTGCAGCTTAAAGGTGTAGGCCTGGTTGAGAGGCAGGAGAGGGTTGTAGCAGTACTATTAATAGCGGTGATAGCCCAGGTGGACGTCTGGGTTGCAACAGTTGCTTTAACAATACTAACGATGCTCACAGCTATAACGGTAGCCCAAAGGGTTTTTAGTGTGTACACTCAGCTAAAACAAGGAGTACGTTAGAAACTAATAACCTCTCTGTAGCTCTGCAGCTGTATGAAAGGCAATTTATTAGGATCCAGGACTCTCTTCCATTCAGGGCTTTTGAGACGGCTTTAAGGCTTATAGCGTTTATTGGTGGTGCTTTCACCCTCACCTTGATCTTAGCCTTTATCGTAGCCTACATCGTTGGAACAGTTGTGATTCCATGGATGGCTGGTGGTAGGGTTGGTGTAGGGTCTAGTAGCTATGCTAGCGTTGTCGGCCCCGATATGCTTAACAGGACTGTTAGAAGCTTCACTCTTAACTCAACCTTTGGTATTATAACTATCCCTATTGAAGGTAGGGTTAATGTGCTTACACCACAGTACGTTGGATGCCCTGATGTGTGTCATTGGGAAACAGCTATACTTGTAGCTTTATTCCAGCATGTCTACGAGGGGGGTCTTGTGGATAAGGTTGCATTCGTAACGATCGGTGTTGACCCGTGGTCTGAGAACCTTGATGTAGCTAGGGGTTATCAGATGGTTAAAGCCGGGTCTTGGATTGAAAAGGGGGTCTACTGGGCTTGGGTTTACGATAGGCTTGATGTAATGGAGGAGGTTTGGAGGGAGTACAGTATATATGTTGAGAGGGATAATAGGACAGGATTGGTAAATCACTTCGCAGGCTTCCTAGTAGTTGTTGACGGGAAGCTTAAATACCTCATAGTACCAACAGCTGAGGGGTGGGCTAAACCAGCTAGTGTAGCGAGCATAATCTACGATATTATAAGGAGGGAGGTTGAGGGCATGAGGGGTGGTAGTGGTGGTTAACGTAAGGCTCCTAGCAGTCCTGGTAGCCGTGGTCGTCATAGCAGGTGTAGCGTGCTAGCTTACACAACCCTAGGCTCCATAACAGTCGAGAACCCGTACTATGCTGAGACACCGAGAGCCATAGCGGTATACATGAAAATACACAATGGGAAGCTAAAAGAGGTATGCCTCGTCAGAGCAGAGCTAGCGGAACCCGGGATGG
The DNA here is from genome assembly GCA_020833325.1 of Desulfurococcaceae archaeon. Classification (GTDB taxonomy): domain Archaea; phylum Thermoproteota; class Thermoprotei_A; order Sulfolobales; family Acidilobaceae; genus DSZV01. The sequence goes on from JAJHQN010000007.1 coordinate 6,675, forward strand.
CAATGGTTGAGATACACGAGACGGTAATGACAGAGAAGGGTCACGAGATGAGACCAGTAGAGAGGCTATGCATACCACCAAGAGGCACACTAGAAATGAAACCAGGAGGATACCATGTAATGATAATGGGTGACAGCGAAACCATAAAAGCTATAACAGCAGACAAGACAGTCACAATAAGGCTAACATTCGACGACGGAACACAAATCGAGGTAAAAGCAACGCCAGCGGGAGAAGTAGGAGGCAGCCACCACCATTAGCTAGGAGAGCCCCTAAACCCTCCTAGACTTTTTTAAAGTAGGCTCCTCAGAGGAATGCTTCGAAAACTAAACTTATATAAGATCTCAGGGCAACTTGTTACACGGTTGAGGTGTCCTGCGTTGGCTTCAAGGAATGTAGTCATAGCGGTTGCTGTGGTAGTGTTGGTGATCTTAGCTGCTATGGCCCTATTGTTGGCTCAAAGGGGTGCGGCTCCCGCAACATCTCCTACAACACCTACCCCCTCCCCTGTAACATCTCCAACTCCATCTCCTACAACACCTCCTCCCTCTCCATACGAGCTTAAGATCTTTACTGGTGGTACTGGTGGTGTCTACTATCCTTTGGGTACCAAGCTTGCTGATATGCTTAACAAGTATTCAGCTGGTAGGATTAAGGCAACAGCATCAACTAGTGGTGCTAGCGTTGCTAATGCTAGGGCCCTAGCCGCAGGGGATGCCAGCTTAGTATTCATACAGAATGATATAGCGTTCTACGCATACAAAGGGATATACATGTTCGAAGGGAGCAGGGTTGAGGTGATCAGGGGAGTAGCTGTACTGTACCCTGAGATAATACAGATTGTCGTGAGAGCTGATAGTGGTATAAGATCTCTAAAGGATCTTGAGGGTAAGATTGTAGCTGTAGGAGCTGCGGGTAGCGGGACTGCTGTTGAAGCTGAGATAATACTTAGGGCTGCAGGGCTTTGGGATAAGATTACACCACAATATCTAGACTTCAGGCAGGCCGCTGAGTCTCTTAAACTAGGGACCGTGCACGCAGCATTTATTGTAGCTGGGATCCCAACAGCCGCCGTCCAAGAGCTTGCTGCAACAACACCCGTAAATCTAGTGTCCATCCCACAGGATCTCCATAGCAAGCTGGTGGCACAAGGCTATAGGTTCTTCATCCCAGTCAATGTGCCTAAGGGAACGTATTCTGGCGTGACCGAAGATGTTCAAACACTAGCTGTACTAGCAATGCTAGCTGTAAGAGCAGATGTACCAGAGGATGTCGTCTATAAAGTTCTAGACATAATGTTTACCTACATAGGAGAGCTTAGAGCGGCACACGCAAGAGCTGAAGCAATATCACTTGAGAAAGCCCTAGAGGGTATGCCGATACCACTGCATCCAGGTGCAGTTAAATACTACAAGGATAAAGGTATAACGATTCCACCAGAGCTCCAACCATGACACTTAGCAGGGGCTCCTCCACTAAACTAGCTCTTCCTCTTTTTACACTAGTAGTAGCGTTTCTCACATCAAGTGTCTTAGTGTGTAGCATAGTAAGAGTAGATGTCCTCGTAGTGGAATCTATCAATGGTAGCAGTTTCACACTAAGAGTTCCACGTGTTATAACCATTGAGTACAACCATAGTGTTGAGAGGGGGAAGGTCGTGGAAACCCTGGAGGCCGGAAGTGATTGTATACGATTAGTGAGCTTAATATGGCAGGGGCACGGAGCTGGAATGCCATCTTCTCTACGTGATATCGAAGGTGTTCTAAGGGTTAACGAGGGGTTATATGAAGTTAAGGTAGATAGATGCTTAGGGCAGTCGATTACAGTAAACCTCGACTACATGGTGGAGGGGAGGCTTACGGTTAACGGTTTACATTTCACTAGCGGTGTTCACGTGTTTAGGTTAGAAGAGAGAGCTCTCCTCAGAGTTCTCCTAGACGAACTTGTAAGGTATTATCTGGTGTTTAAATAAGAGGTCTCTGAACTAGGATCCTTCGGGGATCTAGGTTGAGGTGGGAAAGGCAGCAGATCGTGTTTATCGTGGCCGTGCTAGCAGGGTTTTTCCTCACGTTCTACGAGCTACTCTATGTTATGAAGCTAAACTTCATAGCATACTCTATGTTAAAAGCTTTAGGGCATGATTTAAGGCTACTCCTTGCGATCCCGGATTTGCAACAGTCTATGGCATTAATCTTAGCTATAACTACAGCCTCTGTAATCCTTTTGAAGCCTACGAGGCGCCTAGGTAGGGTTTCCATATTGTATGACGTGCTTATGATCTTATTTGGTCTCACAGGATTCCTCTATATAGTGTACGTTTACGAGGATATTGTTAGGATTGGTTATTTAACCTTAACCTGGGATAGGCTTTTAATGCCTCTCCTAGCTTTTATAGCCCTCATTGATGCTTCGAGGAGAGTTTTAGGCTATGTTCTCCCCGCCTTAGCCACCTTAGCAGTCCTCTTAGCCTGGGCTTATGAGGGTTATAATACGAGGCTTGTGTTAAACCACTTCTACTACGCTAAGGAGGGTTTATTCGGTATACCCCTTTTCGTCATGGTCTCATATGTTTTCGCATTCATACTCTTCGGATCTATACTAACAAGCTTAGGGGTTGGAAGGTACATAACGGAGTTCCTCCTAGCGCTACTAGGTAGGAGGGTTAAGGGTATAGCTAAGCTAGCTGTAATTAGCAGCCTTGCGGTAGGTACTGTTAGCGGTAGCTCCGTAGCAAACGTCATGGTAACTGGGACGTACACAATACCTCTTAGCAAGAGAGCTGGGTACCCCCCACACGTAGCTGGGGCAGTTGAGGCTTCAGCATCGACTGGAGGGCAGATAGCCCCACCTATACTTGGGGCAGCGGCTTTTGTTATGGCCGAGTTCCTCGATAGACCCTACAGGGATATCATGATAGCTGCTACTATTCCAGCGCTTCTATACTTCTTCGGGGTCTACGTGTTCATAGATAGGATTAGTAAGAAGCTTGGGTTGGTGAGTGTTAGAAGTGAGGATATCCCCCCTCTTAAACCCCTCCTTACCAGAGTTTACCTGCTAATCCCCATACCTTTAATAGCACTACTCCTACTCTGGGGTCTAGAGCCTCAGTATGCCGCCTTAGGCTCCCTAGGTTTTGTCATCCTACTAGTATGGCTTTCAATCGGAGGGCTGGGCGTCATCCCTAAGCTTCTCTTCATAATAATAGCCTCCACTCTAACCTACTTCACCCTCCGTATAGGGTTTAGCGTTGCCTCAGCCCTCTTCACCCTAGGGGTTACATCTATATTCATACTCTTAGCTCTCTCTCTAGCTTTTAAGAATGCAAGGTTCATCTTTAAATCTCTACTTGAGGCTTTCAAAGATACAATAGAGACTGTATCCCCGGTATTCCTTGCTGCAACCCTAGCAGGTTTAATCCAGGGATCTCTAACGCTAACAGGGCTTGCTGCATCAATAGGGTTTATGATCTTAGATCTGACGGGTGGTAACGTGTTTTTAGTCATGGTAACCGTTATGCTAATGAGCCTAGTTCTGGGCATGGGGGTTCCTACGACTGCAAACTACATCATAACATCAACTATAGGCGGGGCAGCTCTAGCCATAGCTATAAACTCCTGGACGAGCCTCCCTCTAGACTCCGCTAGGCTCGTAGCACACATGTTCGTATTCTACTTCGGCATCCTTGCCGACGTAACACCACCTGTAGCTCTAGCCTCCTACGCTGCTTCAACTCTAGCCAAAGCTGATTTTTGGAAGACAGCTCTAACAGCCACAAAGCTCTCCCTAGCAGGCTACCTAGTCCCCTACATATTCGCTTTAAACCCAACACTTCTGATACTAACCGTTAGCTGGAACTTGGAGACAGTAATAACGTTCCTCCTAGGCCTAGGGGGCATGGTGATGACAGTGCTTACACTAAGCTCAGCTATAGAGGGATGGCATGGTGGGCCTATTGGGCGGTGGGAGAGGGCTATACTCCTGGCTCTTGGGGTTCTAAACATCGTACAGGAGCCTTTATGGTTTTCAGCTACTATATTAACGGTTACAGTGGTCGTCTACACGCTCTTATACCTTAGGAGGGCTAGGTGAATGTCTGCTTAGTACTCGTATGCTTGCGTTGTTTCACCTATGTACTCTAGGTCCCCCTTCACCGCTTCTGCCACCCTCTTCGTTACATAGTACGTGAGGGCTTTTGGTGTTAGCATGCTCGCTATTCTAACCCATAGTGGTATCTCTATCTTTGCCCCTGCTGCTCTGGGGTGACCTCCTCCGCCTAGTTTCACGGCTATCCTTTGTACGTTGACCCTCCTACTCCTAAGCGATACTCCTCCGTTGGGTCTAACTATTACAGCTATGTCAGCCTTATACCTGGCTATTAGTAGGGCTCCTACGATGCTATTAGCCGGGGGCCCGTTATCCTTGTATGCTGATGCTATTCTCACACCCCCAGCCTCCCCTACGTAGACTGTTTTCAGTATGCGGCTTACGTTTCTAAGCTCCTCGTTAACATACTCTTGAAGCTTCGCCTCCATCTCCTCATCCCAGAGGGTTCCTGATAGGAACTTCTCTAGAACCCTTAGCCTCCACTCGTTACTAGCCTCCCTAGACCCTGCTGCTCTGAAGAGTTTTGGTGATAGGCTGTGATCCCACCTCCATAGGTCTGCTGAGCACACAGCTCTAGAGAGCTCCTCTAGGAAGCCGTCGGCCCCAGCACCCCATAGTGTTGGAGCGTATTTAACCACAACACCTGTTGCACACGTACTCCTATCAACGTAGATGTTAACCCCCACCCTCCTTAAACCCTCTACATCACCGTTACTCCAGACGTGGTGATCATACCATTCAACCCTAACACCTCTAGCTACGACCCCCCCTAGGATCCTAGTAACAGGCTCTCTTGTATCCTCGTTTAAGCCTAGATCAGCTATGACAAGCCCATCCCCCCTCTCAAGGTAGCCTTCAAGGCCTTCTAGGAGCTCGTGCAGCTCATAGGGCTCTGTGAAGGCCACTGTGGAGTCTCTACCAGGCCTCCTACCAGCTATTCTGAGGATAGCAGCTGCACTCCCGATACCGTCTAGGTCTGTATGTGTAATCACGTAGAGGTGGTTAATGTTCAAAAAGCTCCCCCTCATGCTCCTTAGCAATCCTCTCTACGAGGGGTTTTAGTGTCTTAAGGGTATCCTCTAGGAGTTGTGGTATCACCTTAACTCCACCAGTTACAGTCATATAGTTGGTATCACCAACCCATCTAGGGACTACGTGTACGTGGACGTGGCCTGCAACCCCCGCACCTGCAGCCTCCCCAACGTTAACCCCTATGTTGAAACCATGTGGTGAGTATGCCTCCCTAAGAGCTTTAAGAGATATCTTAACTAAAACCATTACATCCACTAACTCCTCAAAGCTAAGATCCTCTAGACTGGCAACGTGCCTGTAAGGAGCTATCATCAGATGCCCTGAGTTGTAGGGGAAGCGATTCAATATGATATAAGCTCTCCTACCCCTATAAACTATCAAAGCCTCATCATCACCCATCCTAGGCGCTTCACAGAAAACACATGTATCACGCCTGGAAGCATCCCTTATATAGGCTAGCCTCCAAGGAGCCCATAGTATGGAGAGCCAACGAGGCCACCCACTCAAACGCGCACCCCCCAACACTTATAAGCTAAAATATGCTTAATAACCTATACCCGGAGGTCTGGCTGTCGTGAAGTGCTTTAAACTACCTAGCGGTAGGGTTCTAGTTGTAACTCAAGGTGATATAACCAGGGTTTCATTAGATGCTATCGTTAATCCAGCAAACACAATGATGGTCATGGGTGGTGGTGTTGCTGGAGCTATAAAGAGGGTTGGAGGCGACGAGATAGAGTTGGAGGCGATGAGATACGCACCGGTACCAATAGGTGAAGCTATTGTAACAGGGGCTGGGAGGCTCCCCTCGAAATACGTTATACACGCTCCAACAGTTGAGAGACCCGGCTCACCCTCAAACCCCAGGTTTGTGGAGTTAGCTGTAAGGGCTTCGCTAAAAGTTGCTGTAGAGAGAGGTTTTCAATCAATAGCATTTCCAGCTCTTGGAGCTGGAGTAGGAGGTCTTGATGTGAGTGAAGCTTCTGAGAGCATTGCTAGGGTTGTCAGGGAGAGTTTAAGTCCTAGCCTAGTGGTCTTAATTGCTAGGGATGCTGAAGCACTGGCTAAGATGGAGAGTGGGGTTAGGAGAGCTTTAGATGTCGAACCTGAGGATTGCAGAGTGGAGATCTTCAAGGCCTCCCCTCAGGCCTGAGCTCCTCTACATCTATGGTGAAAGATTTCAGAGAGCTTCTCTCTTCAATCAACTTCTTAACCTCGCTTTCAGGAATCCTATACATTCCATAGTGGTTCTTGAAGGCTTTAAGCCTACCAGCCTTAATCCACTTCCTAACAGCTACATGGGTTACTCCAAGTAGCTCTGCTACCTCATCTGGCGTGTAAAACCTCTCCTCACCACTCACGCTTAGAAACCTCGCTCTCTTAAAGGCAGAGAGGCTTTATAAGCTTACAAGACCTCTGCTGCATAGGAAGGCTGTGTTGCATGTTCGGCTAAGCGGGGGGCTCGTATTTTCAAGGTAAGGGGTTGCTCTCGGCTGTGAGAGGCTTTCTAATGGTGAGGGTTGCTCTGAGGATGACAAGTTTATGCATAAAAGAATTTATAAGGTTACATTTAAATTAATACGTTTGGGTGGCTTTTAGATGGTTTTGGAGTTTTTGTATAGCGAGCTTGTAAGGACTCTTGCCTCAGTTGTAGTTGTACCTTTAACTGTTCTAATTTTAACTCTTGGTCTTGTACTGTTCTTAGCTCTTATAACTCAGGGTAGGCCTGATGTTGAGTCTCTTGAGAGGTTTAAATTCCTTAGGTATGAGTCTGGAAATCCTATGAAGGGTGAGGCTAGGAGGATTCTATCTATGCAGTATTTTGGTTATCTCGTACTTTTTCTAGCTCTTGAACCTGCTCTCATACTAGTAGCTTTAACTCTGCTAGCCCCCTCTGATAGGTTGTTGAACCTTCTCGCTATATACCTTATCTTAATACTCGTGTTTACACCACTACTAGTATACGGTGTTAGGGAGTCTAGGAGGATTGAGTTGTGGACTCTAGATTGAAGGGTGGTGGTGCATGGACGTGAAGGCTGTGGATAAAGTTTATGTTGGTAATATTAATGTAGCTGCTAGGAGGGCTAGGGAGCTCCTCCTAGGTAAACTGAAGCTAGGAGATGTTATAGATTGGGCTACAACGTTCAGCTTATGGCCTGTGCACTTGTTGACCAGCTGTTGTGGTGCGGAGTTCGCCGCTACATGGAGTCCTAGGTTCGATGCTGAACAGTACGGCGCACTACCCTGGGTTGCACCTAGGCAGACTAATTTCATAATAATAGAGGGCACGGTGACTAGGAAGATGGCCTGCGCTCTTAGGATAACCTACGAGCAGATGCCACATCCCAAGTTCGTCATAGCCATGGGAGCCTGCGCTCTCGACGGAGGATTATTCTATAACAGCTATAATATCGTGAGACCGTGGGAGGTAGTTCCAGTAGACGTGTACATACCAGGGTGCCCGCCACCGCCCGAGGCTGTAGCTAGAGCTATTATAGATCTTAGAAGGAAGATTAGAGAGAAGAAGCTGGCTAGTAGATGGTTAATTGAGGGATGGAGGCACGATAGAGATCCTGTTAAACCTGCTGACGATGTTTGTAAATGGTGGAGACCTTGAAGCCCGAGGAGCTCCTAGAGCTCCTAAAACACGCTCTAGGAGGGCTGGCTAAGGAGGTTACTGTGAGGAAAGGCTATGTAGAAGTTCTCGTAGACGCTGATAGCGTCGTCCCGGTAGCTAACAAGCTTAAGGAGCTAGGCTTCGACCACGTTAAGAGTGTAACAGCAACAGACTACCCTAAGGAGTCTAAGATAAGAGTTACATACCATGTTTCAAGCTATCTAAGAGAGGACCTAGCTAAACCAATACTCGGGCTATCCGTAGATCTACCAAGAGACAACCCCGTCATGGAGAGCCTAACTGGAGTGTGGAGGAGCTCGGAGTTCCAGGAGAGGGAGGTCTACGAGTTCTTCGGGGTTACCTTCAGGGGCCACCCTGATCTAAGACCTTTACTTCTAATCCCAGAGCTTGCGGAGAGGAGGGTTCTGAGAAAGGATTTTGTGGTAAAGGAGGAGAGTATCTATGAAGGAGTCCCCCATAGGTACCAGTAGTAGTGGGATGTTGGAGGGCCAGAAATTACAGGGTATGGTTGTTAGGAGGGTTGAGAAGGAGCTCTACGAGGTATTCATTGGACCTCAGCATCCAGGCTCAGGCCACATGAGGATAATAGTTAGGCTCGATGGGGATGTTATTGTCGAAGCCGATCCAGACATCGGCTACGTTCATAGGACTATGGAGAAGCTTAGCGAGGTCAGGGAATGGCTTAAACCCATACCGCTTCTGGAGAGGATGACTATTATAGATGCGTGTAACATAACAGTACCCTATGTTAATGCTTTAGAGAAGCTGATGGATAAGAGCCCCCCGCCTAGAGCCAGCTATCTAAGAGTCCTCCTATGCGAGATTAACAGGGTTGCATCGCATCTATACGGCTTCGGCATATTCGGAGTCTTCCTAGGACACTCTACAATGTACATGTGGGCTTTCGGTGATAGAGAGGTTTTCGTGGAGCTAGCCGAGATCCTAACAGGTGCTAGGTTAACACACTCATACCCAATACCTGGAGGGGTTAGAAGGGATATGCCCCAGGACTTCCCGGAGATGGCTAGGAGGGCTGTTAGGTATATGAGGGGGAGGCTTGAAGAGTACCGTAGGATATTCGTTGATAACCCGGTTATAGTTAAGAGGCTTGAAGGAGTTGGAGTTATAAGTAGGAATAAAGCTGCTGAACTAGGCATAGTAGGGCCTAACGTTAGGGCTAGTGGCATCAGATACGATGTCAGACTTGCAGAGCCATATGAGGTTTACGACGAGCTAGACTTCGAGATACCCGTATTCGAGGAGGGCGACGCACTAGCTAGAACATGGGTTAGGGTTGAGGAGATAAAGCAGAGTTTAAGCATAATAGAGCAGGCTGTAGATTGGCTTGAGAGGCATAAGGGGGAGCCTATCATACCTAAAGAGGATTACGATAAGCTACCTAAACTCCACAGGGAGGTCTACGAGAAGACTGGTAGGGTTAAACTACTTCCAGCACATGCTACAATGAAGATCCCAGCTGGTAAGGCCATAGCTAGGGGTGAGATGGGCAGGGGCGAGATAATATATTATGTTGAGAGCGATGGGGGTACAACGCCTTACAGAGTTAGAGTTGTAACCCCCTCGGCTAGGAACGCTATAGTGTTTAAGTACATAGTCCCAGGCCATAGGCTAATGGATCTACCAGCTATCTACGGTAGCATAGACTACTTCCCACCTGAGGCTGATAGGTGATCGAGGTGGTTTTGGAGACCATCCTCTATTTAATAGCCTACCCGCCCCTATGGCAGGTTCTCATATTAGGATTCGTTGGGGCTCTACTCGTAGCAATGGTGGCAATATGGTTTGAGAGGAAGGCAGCGGCCAGGGTTCAGAGGAGGATTGGGCCTTACTGGGCTAGCCCGAGGCTAGGCGGGTTTATGATAATAGTGGCTGATATGATTAGATATGTGACACAACAAGTTATCATACCTACTACCGTGGATAAGATAGCCTTCCTACTAACACCTGTAGCTGTCCTGGTAGTCACAATCCTACCCCTAGCATTTATACCGTTAAGCCCCCACGAGCTCTACTGGCCTGTAGCATCTATGGAGTACAGCCTCTTGATAGCCCTAGCCTTGACTACACTACCACCCCTACTCACGGTCGTGCTGGGATGGGCTAGTAGTAATAAGTTCTCTGTTATAGGAAGCCTTAGGGAGTCATATGTTATAACTGCTTACGAACTAGTAGCGGTACTAGCCATACTAGCGCCTGCCGCCTCAACACTATCATTTAACATAGTATACATTGTTGAAGCACAGCAACCGGTAAAATGGCTTGCTATACTAAACCCACTAGCGTTCCTAGCAGCATTCCTAGCAGTCCTCATGTCCACATCAGCGTTCCCCTTCGAGATCCCGGAGTCAGAGCACGAGGTTGTAGCGGGTCCGTACACGGAGTATAGCGGTATACTCTACGCTCTAAACATGGGAGGTGGTTATATAAGGAGGTTCATCTACGCCATTATAATAGCCCTCGTATTCCTAGGAGGCTGGGCCCCGTACACCCCAGGCTTAGATCCTTTTACAGGGTTTATAATACCATCTCTAATAGTCCTTGTTAAAGCAAGCATAGTAGTTCTCGTCATGAGCTTTCTAAGAGCAGTATATGGGAGGTATAGGCTGGATCAAGCTCTTGACGCTGCGTGGAGGCTAGCTCTACCCTTAGCTCTGCTAGGCTTAGGCTGGTCCATTATCTTAGCCTACATGAATCTCATATAACGTCTACTATAAAATTTAAATATTGCAGTTGTAAAATGTATTAAATGAGCTGTTAACCCTTAAGGTGGCTGTGTTATGCCGGCTAGGGTCTCGTTGAAGAGTTTGAAGAGAAGGGGAGGGTTGTTCGAGGGTATTAAATCTAATATCCAAGCTCTAGCGGTTGGAGTTAAATACTTCATAGACCCACAGAGGTCCACTCTTCTCTACCCTAAGGAGTACATAGAGCATAGACCTGGTTATAGAGGTTTCATAGTATTCATTAAGGATAAATGTATTAGTTGTGCAGCGTGCGCTAGGATATGCCCTTCGGCCGCGATGAAGATGGTTAGAGTTACCGAGGTGGATCCAAAGCATCCTGATAAGCCTAGACAGAAGCAGTACCCCGTCATAAACTATCAGAGGTGTATATTCTGCGGTTACTGCGTTGACATATGCCCCACGGAAGCGCTATACCATACTCCATTCCAGGACGTAGTCTATGAGAGCCTAGCAGACATGTTCCTCACCCTTGAAGCCTTCCAGCTAGAGCCCGGTAGGCCCTCTGTTAGCGAGGGATCACCTGTTGTGTATGAGGTTGACGAGGAGAGGGGTTTGATTAAGAGGAGGAGGTGATGGCGGTGGATGTAGTGCTACTCCTAGGGGTGCTCGTAGCTATAGCATCTGTAATAGTAGCATTACTAACGGTCACCCTAAGGGATCTAGTTTACTCCAGCAGCCTTCTAGCGGTGCTAGGCTCTCTGGTAGCAGCGTTTCTAGCCCTACTAGGCTACTATATAGTAGCGGCTTTCATAGTAATAGTTTACGTGGGTGCAGCGGTCATGTTCATAGTCTTGACAGTGTCTATGCTAGGCGGTGGAGGGGTTGAAGCTCGTAACAACTTAAGGGGGGTTCTAGCAGCCTCGGTAACCTTAGTAGCGTTCACGGTAGCATTAATAACACTTGGTATCCCGCCCGGCACGTTCCCTGTCAATGTCGATGTAAGGGTTGTTAGCGATAGCCTGCTCTCAGACTACGCTGTGGCCCTTGTAGTTCTACTAGTAGCGTTGGCAGCTACGGTAATAGAGGGTATATCGGTAGCTAGGAGGGGTTAGAGGTGAGCCTTCAATACGTTGTCTTAGCTACATCCATAGCGCTTGTAGCCATCGGAGTTTATGGTTTAACGTCATCTAATAACCTGGTGAGGCAGCTTCTATCAATAGAAGTCCTATTCAACGGAGTCGTCCTCCTGGTAGCAGCTATCGCATCCGCAAACCCGGGGATGCTCACGCTACTCCTTGTGATCCTAGTCTCTGTTGTTTCAGGTGAGGTCATAATAGTCATGGCCTTGGTTATATCGATGTACAGGGCCTCGCGGACACTATCATCCGACGTCTTGGAGGAGAGGGGTGTTTGAGTTGGAGGTGTTGATGGCGCCCGTACTCTGGGCTACAGTAGTGCTTCCTACACTCTTAGCAATAGCATTTCAAATCCTAGGGTTTAGATCTAGGCAGTCTATTAGAGTGTTGGCTTACGTGTCAGCTTTAATACTCTTAGCTCCAGTGCTATTGATAGCATACTATCTAGGCTATAGGAGGGTTGGAGCGTTAGTAGACCCTCTCGTCTTAGACCTGTCAGCCTACAACATAGGGTCTATAGGGCTGGTCTTAGACGGCCTCTCAGCCCCTATAGCTGTCGGCATCTCACTAGTTACAGCCTTAGTCTCAGTATACAATGTCAAGTACATGGAGCATAGGATTGGCGAGTTGCACAGTGAGGGGGTTAGGGTTCCAGGTTTAAACGCTTACTTCATACTCTACAATGCCTTCTCCTCATCTATGCTCGGTATGGCCTACTCGTCTAACCTTGTAGGCTTCTTCGTCTTTCTAGAACTCTCTCTAATCACATCTTTTCTGCTGATAGCCTTCTATGGTTACGGTGATAGGCTTAGAATAGCATTGATGTACTTCATCTGGACCCATGTGGGTGGAGCTTTATTTCTTGCTGGCATCCTATACTACGGGGTTAACGTTGGATCCTTCGACATACTCGTGGTTGACACTATGGAGTATAATAGGGCTATGGCCCGCGTTGGAATTGAGGGCCTAGCTGTCCTAGCACCCCTCTTCATCATACTTGGTTTGCTCGTGAAGATGGCGGTCTTCGGTGTCCACATGTGGCTCCCCTACGCTCACGCAGAAGCTCCTACGCCTATATCAGCCCTCCTATCACCCAACCTCATAGGCGTAGCTGGCTACGCCCTAGCAAGGTTCTCTCCCACTATGTTCCCTCAGTTTGTAGCTGATATCAGGGATATCCTGGTCTTCTTAGCCTTCGTAACCATAGTTTATGGAGGTTTCGTAGCTTTACGGGAGAACGATTTCAAGAGGTTCCTAGCATACTCTAGTATAAGCCAGATGGGCTACATACTTCTTGGAGTCGCAACACTAACAGGGTTCGGGGTAGCCGGGGCTATGCTACACTATCTAAGCCATGCTATAGGTAAAGCAGTCCTCTTCATGGTGGCAGGGGTCTTTATAACAGAGATGGGCGGGCTTAGGAACATGATGTTAATGGGCGGGCTCGCCAGAGCATATCCCACCATTGCAGCTGTATCCTTGATAGGCTTTATGCACCTAGTTGGCATGCCACCTTCGCTTGGTATGTGGAGTGAGATATTAATACTACTAGGTATAATAAGAGGGTATAATCCTGGAACACCTTTAACGCTAATCACCATAGCCCTGCTTGTAATCGTAGCTTTCATGGTCACAGCCACGTACTCCTTCATAGCGATGCGTAGAATATTCTTCGGTCCGCTAAGACAGGGTAAAGCTTTTGAAGGCGGAGAGGTTATGGACGAGTTTAAGGTAACTATCCTAATTATAGCAGTATCCGGAGTTATAGCCTTCCTAGCTGTTGAACTCCTCCTAGAGCCTCTTAGAACCTCGGTTAGCCCGCTTCTCGAACTCGTAGGGGGTGGTTAGAGGTGGTTGAAACACATTATGTGCCATTCCTACCCTGGTCTCTCTCGTGGCTAGCTCCGTTCGTAGGAGCTCTCATCATAGCGGTAGCCTGGATGCTTAAGGTTAAGGATGAGAGGGTTTACGGGTATACTAGCGTGTTAAGCATCCTGGTATCGGCAATAGTATCATCCTATGCTGCTGCCAACGTGCTTTCAAAAGGCCCTCTCTACGCTGGGAGGGATTTAACGTGGGTTTCATGGCTTGGTATCAGCCTCGGCACCTACTACGATGGACTCTCAGCTCTTATGGCAGTTGTCGTCTCCTGGGTTAGCCTCCTCATAGCCGTTTATAGTGTTAAGTACATGGAGGGGGATTGGGGTTATGGTAGGTACTTCTTCTTCTTCACATTCTTCGTGGGCAGCATGATGCTCCTGGTCTTAGCAGACAACCTAATACTCTTGTTCATAGGATGGGAGGGTACGGGGCTTTGTAGCTACGCCTTAATAGGCCACTGGTATACGGATGAGGAGGATAAGTGGGTTGGGAGACCTGGTAGGAGGGTCTTAGGATATCCAATGTACTTCGAGCCTAGCCATAGCGGTGTGAGGGCTATCCTCTTCACTAGGATAGGAGATCTCGGATTCCTAGTTGGTATCGCAGTCTTATACATGGTTGCAGGCACTTTCAACATAGTAGCTCTAACTTCAGCAGCCCCGGAGTGGCTTTCAAGCCTAGCCTCTAAAGGTATTCTATCAGCAACCCTCTTGATACTAACTCTAGGTGCTCTAGCTAAAAGCGCTCAATTCCCCTTCCACGAGTGGCTTGTAACAGCTATGACAGGCCCAACCCCCATATCAGCGTTAATCCACGCTGCCACCATGGTTAAAGCGGGTATATACCTCTTCTTAAGGCTAACTCCAATCCTACTAGCCGGGGCTTTCGCCTTAACCACTACAAATAGCTATACTCTAGTCTCAGCTCAACTACAAGAGTACTTCACTATAGTAGCCTACATAGGGGCTTTCACGGCTTTCATGCTAGCATCAATGGCTCTCGTCTCAGACGAGCTTAAGCTGATCCTAGCATACTCTACAGCAAGCCAGATAGGCTACATGTTCTTAGGGGCTTCAGCCTCAGGCCTCCTCCTAGGAATGGTTGCGGAGGGCGTTGTCTCAGGGTTCTCTCATCTCGTAAGTCACGCTATATTCAAGGCAGCCTTATTCCTGGTAGCGGGGTGGCTTATACACGTAGCACACAGTAGGTTTATAGACCCGATGGGCGGTTACGCTAGGCATATGAGGTTAACAGCTCTAGCTCTATGGCTTGCAGGTCTAAGCCTAGCTGGGGTTCCACCACTCTCAGGGTTCTTCAGTAAAGAGATGGTTATACACATGGCGTACACCGCAGACCCGCTCCTAGCAGTAGCCGCTGTTATCACAGCAGTGCTTACTGCAGCGTATACTCTAAGAGTGGTTGTTAGGGTACTACATACACCACCATACAGTGGAGCTGGTAAGAGTTTGCATGCAGGCGAGGCCCCTCCAACAATGTTACTCCCATACCTAGCCCTCGCCCTAGCATCAGTGGCCATAGGCTTATCGTGGCCCACGATCTCTAAGGTGTATTCGAGGATGTCAGAGTTAACCTTAGCTGTAGGCTCCCCCGTTGAAGCCCATGTAGAATTATCAGGTTTAACCCTTGTAACAATCCTAGTCATCCTAGTGACGGTCGTAGCAGTTGCAATACTATACTCCATCCTAGGGGCTAGACCCTACGCTCTAGCTCAGAAAGCTCCCTTTGATAAACTATACAACTTCCTCTATGATAGGTGGTACGGGAACCCAATCATATACATGGTCTTCCTCGGTGGTGGTGTTAGGGCGACCGGGTTCCTCAAGGAGGCCGATATGGGGATTGACTACTTCTACCACTCGCTAACACCTAAGGCAGGCTCTCTAGGGGCTTGGATTCTTAGATCTCTGCATAGAGGGAGGACAGAGTATTATATAGCACTCTATCTAATCTCGGTTGCCGTCATAATCCTAGTGTTGCTCTTAACGAGGTGATGCGAGGTGTTAGTGGTTGAGGTACTACTCTATGTAACACTGCTCTCATCTCTCATAATACCGCCTATGGCGTCCCTGGGCTACCATAGATCTAGGTCTATCCTAGCTATATCGTGGGCTGGCGTTGTAGCGTTCCTCCTAGCCGCTGTGATTGTGCTAGCCTATGGTGGGGTTGAGCTCTACTCAGGCCTCGTTAGACATGATAGGTTCACCTCCCTGATACTAGTTGGAGCCGGGTTATCGGCTTGCCTAGCGTTATTAGCCATAGGGTATGACGGTTATAGGTGGTTTAGCCACCCAGCATTCTACAGCCTCCTACCTTTAACGCTCTTTGGTACATTCTACCTTGCGGGAGCCGGTAATGTGCTGGTAGTCCTAGCATCATGGCTCCTTGTATCGGTGGCTTCATACGTGCTAGTGGCTTTACCCGGTGATAGTGATAGTAGGGTTGCTGCTGTTAAATACGTCTACGTAGGTGCGGTGGCCACAATACTAATAGCGTTATGGGCCTCTATACACGTGTCTCTAAGGGAGGGTGGGCTAGTTGAGGTGGGAATGCTGGGGGGCGGGCTGGGTGAACCTCTAGCACTCCTAGCTCTAGTATCAGCACTTTCAGCCTTCGGTTTTAAAGTTGGAGTCGTCCCCTTCCACTGGTGGCTTCCAAGCGTCTATGGTAGGGCTGATGGTAGGGCTATAGCTGTTGTAGCTGGTATAGCTAAGCTAGGGTTTATAGCATTCATAGTTAGGCTTGCCACCGAAAGCTTTACGGGACCGGGCTATGCCCCTACAGCTCTAGCTGTCCTAGCTGTTCTCACCATGACCTACGGTAACGTGGCGGCTTTAACAACCACCGATCTTCAAAGACTACTAGCTTACAGTAGCATAGCTCATATAGGCTACATAACAGCAGCAATATATGTGCTCATGCTAACACAGCCCGGGAGTAGCCTTTACAAGATGGCTCTTGCTGGTATAGCGTTGCAGTCTATAGCCTACACTCTCGCTAAGACACCATTATTCCTTTTAACCTCCGAGGCTGGGAGGAGCTTGGAGAGCGAGCTTAGAGGCCTACTAGCTAGGGATAGGCTATCCTCTATATCCACGGCAACACTCTTAGCCAGCCTGCTAGGTATACCACCCCTCCTAGGGTTCTGGGGGAAGCTCTACATGTTCATACCCATAGCCAGCCTCTCCATAGTAGTCCTGGTGATAGCGTTGGTTAATAGTGGTGTAAGCTCAGCGTACTATGTGAGAGCTCTAAGAGATATAACCACACCACCAGAGGTGGTAGTGAGGGAGGTTAGGGCGAGCTACAAGGCAGCACTCGTACTAGGAGCGGTTGCCACCGCGGCTCTAGGTCTCCTAGCACCCCTCATACTAGGTATCATTTAATCTTACCATTCCTCCCCTCAAGAAGATCCTCTATCCTAACTACGTTATTATAGTTATCAACAGCCAGACTTCCGGGAGCCCCGAATCTAGCTAGCAACATGTACCATGTGAAGCCTGCAACAACTGTTAGAGCTAGGATGGAAATCTGTGTTACTGTAATCTCTAAGAATGATAATGTTAACCCGGCAACGTTCATGAAGAAAGTTAGCATGGGGAGGAGTATACGTGGGATAACCTGAATGCCTCTCCCCAACTCGCCCACCCTGTTTAAGAACAGGGGGGCTCCTAGGGAGTCTAAAATCCTACCTGCTATCCAAAAGATCCCTGTTAGAGCTCCCACCTCTATGAAGGCTGTTTTAACACCTAGAGTTGTTATGGCGGTTAACGTTATAGCTGTTGTTAGGAAGCCTACTAGAGCTGTAGCTATCACAGGCTGCCCTCTAGAGTTAACACTGGATAGAATCTCGGGGGCGGACCCCTCCCTAGATAGGTTGTATAGGATACGTGCAGCCGCCAGCGTAGTCCCTATGTTAGAGATTAGAAGGCTCTTAGCAGCTATACCTATAACCAAGACTGCATAGGCTATACCGAATCCCGCTGTTATCGTTATAAGCGGCTGACTACTCCCAGCTAGATCTGCATAGCTATATGGCCATAGGGTTACCAAGGCGTAGGTCCCCGCTATCATAGCAATCCCTCCTATGAGGAAGGCGAGCCACATGCCCTTAGTTACGTTATCTAAGGGCCTCCTAGTCTCCTCACCCAAATATGTCGACGCCCCTGCTCCATCGAAGCTAACAAGTATTAATAGGAATGCTATAGCCAGCCCGGCTAGGCTGGCATCAGATGGGGGTAGGACGATGTCAACCCTAACCCCCCGGGTTAGGGAGAGGGTGAATAAAGCTAGGAGGACTACAACTTCGAGGGTGGCAACCACAATCACTATAGAGTTTAGAAGCCTTCTGACATCGAGTAGTGTTGAGGCTAAGGTTGGGTAGGCTAAGCTGAAGACTATCACCAGGAGTGCAGCCCAGGAAGGTAGCTTAACCCCGTAGAAGGCTGACACAGCCTCTATCATCAGATATACTGCTAGGACGTTAACAACGTTAAGCATTATAAAAGACATCAATTCTATCAAGGCCTCGCTAAAAGCTAGAAACCTACTCCTATACGCAGCATAGACAAAGGTATAATAGCCGCCAGCACTAGCTATACGATTACTATACAGGGTTAGAGTGTATACCCAGAAAGCACTAGCTATAAAGGCCATTATAGTTGCGAAAACCACCCCACCGCCAGCATATGCGACAGCCACGGTAGTTGTAGAAACAACACTACCTAGAGGCGCTGTAACAGCCATAGCCTGAGCGTAATTCTCCCTTATTGATAACACTGCTCTACCTAAACCCATAACCGCTCCCTATAAGCTTTACTACTAGGAAACCAAAGTTTATAAACGTTCCGTCTGAGTCAAAAAGTTAAACTAATAGGATTCTACATACAAGGATAACTTAAAATTCCACTCTAAAAACATAATAGGAGGGGCGGTCTGAGAGGCGGGTTCTTTCACCGATCAACCGATGGCGCAGGGCTTCATCCCATAAGCATGCGATTACAACTAGGGGTTTTAAACCTTTAAACGCTCCAGCTAGGAGGCCTACTATTCATCTTAAAGAGTTTAGGGGCCTAGAAGGTCGTTTAACGTGGGTGGGCTTGGCGGGAGCCCCTTCCTCTTCCTAATGCTTTTAATAAGATCTTCTAACAATGTATCAGGTGTTGGAGCCCACCTACTAAACTCTACGCCCCAGAAGGCTTTTCCAGCTGTTGCCCCTCTTAGCTCGCTAGCTAAGTCGAAGCTCTCAGCTACAGGGATTTCCGCTATAACCCTTGCTGCCACCCCATGGCTTATGACCTCTAAGATCTTACCTCTCTTTCTCGCTAGGAGTGCTGCTATGTTGCTCACGTAGTCCATTGGGGCTCTTATGTCGAGTTTCTGTACGGGCTCTAGTAGAGTTGGTTTTGCTGTTAGGATCCCGGCCCATATGGCATTTCTTGTAGCCGGGTATAGCTGTCCCGGACCCCTATGTGCGGGGTCCTCGTGCACCATGGCATCGTGTAGTACTACCTTTACACCTCTTACAGGTTCAGCTGCTAGAGGTCCTTCCTTTAGGGCTAGCCTGAACCCAGCTATAATAGTGTCCTTAACCTCTCTTAAGTACTGGACTCCGCTTGTCCTATCAACGAAAACGTTTATATTCTCATCTATAGCCCATATCCTCCTAGCCTCATCGTAATCCCAGCCGGCCTTATCCCTTAGTATTGCAGCCCTCTCTCTACTATCCTGATCCTCTCTGATGACACCTTTAGCTATCAAGCTTATAGTCTCCTCGTTGAGAGGTTCGACGCTTATGTAGAGCCTGTTATGCTTGTTAGGGCTTTTGCTCTCGAACACTTCGCTTGCCTCCCTTATGGTCTCTCTGTAAACTACTATAGGCTGGCTTGTCTTAACCTCAACTCCAAACTTCTCCTTGAGTAGCGTTAACGCTATCTCTAGGTGTAGTGGGCCCATACCTGATATCAGGTACTCTCCAGTCTCCTCGTTTATCTTTAGGACTAGGTTTGGATCCTCTATGACAAGTTTTCTGAGAGAGTCTATCATTTTAGGTAGCTCCTGTATTTTCAAGGGCTCTACTGCTATTGTGACTACAGGTTCGCTAACATATCTGAGTTGTTCGAATGGAGCCGCTTGCTGTACGCTTGAAATGCTTACAATGGTTTCACCTGATCTAACATCCTCTATTCCCATAATAGCTCCTATGTTACCTGCAGTTACCATCTTCGTTATCTCCCTGAAGGGGCCCATGTAGAGGCTAACCTGTAGTATCCTAGCTTGTTTACCTGCTCCCACAAGGTAAACCTCAGTACCGGGTTCTAGGGTTCCTGAGAAAACCCTACCTGTTGCTACAAGCCCTGCTCTCTCAACTCTAACGTCGTTTATAAAGTATACTAGGGGCCCGTTGGGGTCTGCGTTGAGCATAGCCTTCCCTAGATCGCTGCTTAAATCCCCCTTCCATATCTTTGGAATCCTATACTTCTGGGCGTCCCTGGGGTTTGGAACGAACTTCACTACCATATCTAGTAGAGCTTCGTGTAGTGGAGCCTTCTTCGAGAGCTGCGCTATGAACTCTCTATCATCAGACTCGTATGCTCTAATGACATCCTGTAAGCTTACACCCTTCTTTCTAACCAGTGGTACGCTTAAACCCCACTTATCCTTAGCACTCCCGAATACAACGTTACCCTCAGCTGGGTTTATCTTCCACCTCCTGGCGAACTCAGGCTCCCCGTACATGTCTATTAGGTTGTTAACCTCCTTTATGATCTCAAGGAACCTCTCCTGCATCCTCTCAGGCGTCATCTTAAGCTCTTTAATGAGCCTATCAACCTTGTTTATGAAGAGCACAGGTCTAACCCTCTCCTCCAAAGCCTGCCTTATGACAGTCTCAGTCTGGGTCATAACACCCTCCACTGCATCGACAACGACAATAGCCCCATCTAGAACCCTCAAGCTCCTAGTAACCTTACCACTGAAGTCAACGTGGCCGGGTGTGTCAATGAGGTTTATAACGTAGGGTTTACCACCGTACTCGTGGTACAAGCTTATGTTGGCGGCCTTAACAGTTATACCCCTCTGCTTCTCAACACTAAGATAGTCTAGGACTAGAGCCTCACCAGCAACCCTCTCAGATATGATACCAGCTGCAGCTAGAAGGCTATCACTAGTAGTAGTCTTACCGTGGTCGACGTGAGCAATAATACCTATATTCCTAACCTGCTCAATACTACTCATAATCTTCTCAATCTCAGCAACAACCTTAACCCTAGCGCCCAACCCGGAACACCAGAGGTAACCATAAACTTTAAACCTTAAAACCCTAAAGGAAAGGCCGAAGGATAGGTTAAAACCTTAAACCACGCATACAAGATATTCTGAGCTCACCTCGAATACTGTTAAGGAGAGGAGCGTTTCGCACTACCAACATGATCACTGGCAGGGCTACCCTTCCACAGCTAACCTACCTCAGGGGTCTCCCCCTTTACACTCTGCACTCTACGCGTATAGGGTTAAAGGAATATCCGGGAGGCTCTAGGACGTAGTATTAACCATAGAGTAAACCCTGTGAGGATTGCTGTTACTCACGCAATTATAGATGTTGTTTGCAGGTCTACCTCTCTAACGGTTGTAGTCTCCGTAATGGTAACAGTTACATTACCCCTTTCTACAACAAGCTCCCTTACAGTCCTAGTCTCAGCTACAATGTAGGTGGTTGGGGGGAGTGTTACTGTTTCTCTAAGGATTTCTGTTATAGTGCGTGTCTCTCTAATAGTCTCTGTTAAAATGCTCGTTTTGGTAACCTCGATAGTGGTGGATATTGTTACCGTTTGAGCTATAGTAGCTCCTGTACCAGCTGAGGCGTCTAAAGGACCATCGAGACTACCAATATATGTTTCACCCCGGGAGAATAACGTATGATCGAATACAAGCTTCTTATAACTATGGATGTAACCGTAAGGTAAGCCGGTACTCCAGGCATAAGCATAAGCAAGTTGTCCGGAGTTAGGTATGGCTCTTATTTCCATCTCTTGTGTTGTTCGGGGATAGCTTTACGGTGTTTTGAGTTCACGTTCTTTTAATTTTATAGTCTTTTAGCTTTTTGCAGCTGATATCACTACTGCTGTTGTTATTAGAATGTATGCTGTTAGTATTGTTATTGTGGGTGTTTGGTGGAATAGTATTAGCCCCCATATTGCTGCTAGTACTGGTTCTATTGATGCTATTACTGATGCTCTTGATGCTCCAACTTTCTCTACTCCTCTTGTGAATAGCTTGTATGGTATTATTGTTGCTAGTACTGCTAGGTATGCTCCAGCTATCACCGGGTTTGGTTGGATCTCCAGGCTCCTGTTTACCGTTGCATAGGCTACCATCATTGGTAGGGTTACTGTTAGTGTGTACGGCATTGCCCCTAGTGAGACTTCTAGGGACTCGCCTCTCCTAGAGTAGAACCTGGCTACTGCTATGTAGAGCCCGTAGGATACCCCTGCTATGAGGCCTGATGCTAGCCCAGCGACATCTAGGACCCCTCGGCCTGCCTCCAACCCCATTAGCGTTACAGCTACTAGTATCAATGCTACCGATGCTACCCCCGTGACCCCGGGTTTCTCACCGTATGCTAGGGATGCTAGTGTAGCCCATAGTGGTGCTGTGTATAGTAGGTATGCTGCGACCCCCACACCCGCTATTATGGCTGAGAGTGGGTATGATGAGAAGAGTACTCCTAGTAGGACTCCTGCTATTAGGGAGCTCCTCTTAAAACTCCTAGCTATAAGTAACCCCACAACCCCAGCTATGAGGGATCTAACGAAGGCCATGACTACAATGTCGCCTCCTAGAACGCTAGCAACACCAATAGTAGACCATAGGGTTGCAGCTGCTAGTATGTAGGCTGCAGCCCACAACCTAGAACTACCTTGTATCCAGCTCTAGATGTGATCCTATAAACCTTACGTGCTCGCTGCAATCCAGGATTTAATGTTACGAGGCTTCCTCAACCTAACCTGGGGCCCTGCGGGAGCCCCCCTCCAGTAGAATGTTAGCCTAACAGAGTCGACTGTTAAACCCTCAAGTCTAGCTATAACACAATCCCTCACATCACCAGGTGCTCTAAGCCTAGCGTGGAAAGCCCTAACAAGGGCCTCTGAGAACTCCTCAGCTATGGCCGAGCCGTCAGCCTCCACCACGAGGAACTTAGGGTTAACAGGCTTAGAGGCCCCAGACTCTCTAGAGAGCTTAACACCAAGTACGACCATCGCAACGATATGCCTTAACCCGAGATCCCCTGTAGGCTCGTAAACCCTCATAACACCAGGGTTGCCCCTCCACTCACCGATGACAACAACCCTATCAGCGCCAACTCTCAAAGCCTCCCTAGCAAGATCAACATAAGAGCTATGACCCCTAGTTAGCCTAACACCACCAGGCAGAACAGAGACTAGATCCTTAGCAAAACTCCTACTCCTAGGACTAGGCCTCCTACTAGTAGTAACAATAACCCTACCAACCCCAAGCTCCCCCCCAGCAACCAAACCTCCTAGCCCATATGTAGAGCTCCCCCCAAAACCTTAAACACCCACCACCTTACCGGGAGCTCCCCCCATTACATCATGTAATGGCGTGAACACGCCAACCCTTAACCTAAAGGTTGTTAATAATGAGAGAGGATTACTACCGGTGTGGGATTCCCCTATATAACGCTTCTGCTCAAGCACCTCCACTTTTGGTAAGGTGGGGTTAAAGGGTTACAGTAGAGCCTTCAAGTTTTAAGAGCATACATGTGTTTAAAGCGGTGGGGGTTGAAGGTTGAAGGATGCGCTCAAAGAAGCTTGGAAGGCATTTCAAACAGCCAGGGAGGAGCTTGAAAGGTACAGGATTGAGGGGGATCAAATGGTATTACGTAATGCAGCGGAGAAAGGGTGGTTAGCGGTGAATAAGGCTGTAGAGGCTTTACTGAAAGCTCACGGTGTTGAGGCTGGGACTTATAAGGAGAAAAGGGATCAGCTGGTGAAGCTTGGATTTGAAACACTGAGGGACAGGTTTGCCGCTAGAGAGAAGCTCCTGCACATAGACTGCTTCTATGATGGAATGTGCGATGAAGAGTTCGTCTCAAGGGAGCTCGCGAAAGTAGAGGAGATGCTTAGAGAGATCGAAAGCCTTATAGAAAGCTCGGTAAGACACGCTAGAACAAGGGTCTAATTTAAGAAGTTCAGCTAGAGAGTTGGGAGTTAATGGTGAGCCGGGTTTGGACGCCCCAAGTAAGCTTCGTGAGGCAAAGGAGATCCTAGCAAGAGCCCTCCAGGAGCTAGATGAAGGTGTGAAGAGCGGTGACCTACTTAAGGTTAGAGATTCTTGTGAGAAGGGCTGGCTAGCCGTTGTCACGGCTGTAGACGCTCTGCTAGTTAGGTACGGCTACGAGGAGGCTAAAGCACACCCTGATAGGAGGAGGAAGCTCAGGGACCTCTCCAATAAGCACCAGGAGGTTTCAATACTTGGGATCTACGATAGGGTTGAAGCTAGGAGGAGCATCCTCCACAACGACGGCTTCTA
>JAJHQN010000076.1 GCA_020833325.1 Desulfurococcaceae archaeon
TGGCAGGACATCCTCGGCACAACCATAGAGAAGGGCTACTACTTTCAATTTCATTGGATGGATTCACCTGAGGAGAGGGCTAGGAAAGCTGAGGAGATAGAGACTTTCAATTTCATTGGATGGATTCTGGTGGTGGAGGTGCGTAGCCTGAACCCCAGGTTGCTCACATCTTTCAATTTCATTGGATGGATTCTACACCATCACGCTCCATGTTCACTGTGGAAATTTCTCTCATCTCCATTGTATGGATTCTATTCCATTGAGCCCCCAGTTGGGGGCTCCATGTATGTGGTGTAGGATCTGGTATTTAAGCTTTTCGCTTCTACCTCTCATTGGATTTCCCATGTTGTGGATGGGAGTTTCAATTGTATACTGTTAGGACGCATGTTTATGAGTAGGGTATCCGAGGGTAACGTATATAAGCTTTGGTTTATGTGGGGTTTCTAGGCTTCCTTTGGTGTACTTGTTATCTAACTCTTGTGTTTTCCCGTTTTGGTTTATATTGTTGTTAATGTGTTTGGTGCTTCCGATGGTGTTTTTGGTGGTTTGGGGTTTCGCTATTATGGTTTTTCCCTTTACAGCTTGGGTGTGCTATTGTTATGTCTCCTTTCAATATTGCTTCCTTGACGTGTGTTGCTTGTCTTGGTGTTAGTGTTCTAGCTAAGGCATACGATTCAATGAAATTCCAGAGCTGGGGGAATTGGGGTTCGGGCTTCAAGGAGGTTTATATTGTTTGATGTGAGGCCTCCTTAAAGCCCTTAGCTTCATTGGCTTCAGGTGGG
Organism: Desulfurococcaceae archaeon; assembly: GCA_020833325.1. Taxonomy (GTDB): domain Archaea; phylum Thermoproteota; class Thermoprotei_A; order Sulfolobales; family Acidilobaceae; genus DSZV01. Next base: position 783 of record JAJHQN010000076.1, read on the forward strand.
GCTTTCTATCACCACCCCACCATGTCATTAGCCTTTGCCCGCTTTGGGTGACCCCAGCCCACAACTCCACCTTCATAGAATCCTCCAGTTCATCTCTGTGGGGGAACCCCCGCATCCTATCTTTCCCCCTCCCCCCTTCTAGGTACCTCCACCTGATGTTTACTGCTGCATTCTTCTGCTTATTTATCCTAAGACCGCATCTTGGGGTCCCCCTATATATAGTACTTCCCATATGATATTTAGGTTTTTACCTGGTTTTAGAGTTCTAGGCGGGGGTTGGTGGTTAGGAAGGTTTATGTTGAGATTCTATCTAGGGCTTTGGTTTTGGTTGTTGTTACACCTTTACTAGTTCGTGTTTTAGAGGGTTTTCTATTGTTGTTTGAGGGTTTAGGTGGTTTTAGTTTTATTGAGAGGCTTTCTCCCGATACTGTGGTTCCAGTGGTGTTTATGGTGTTTCAGCTTTTCTCCCTCACCCTCCTGGTCTTATCCGTTGTCTTCTTGGAGCCTATTCTCTACTCCCTCTCCCTACTCCCTCTAGCTGTAGTTGGGTTTGATGTGGGTGTTATCTCTAGCTTCTACATTGTATCCACCCTCTTAATACTACACTTCCTAAGCGTTACCCTCCAGGGTTATAGGGAGGGGCAGTTTTCAGCCTTTAGGGTTAGAGGCTTCCCCGCTCTCGTAATATCCCTGTTCTCGCTAGCTGTTATGGTAGTAGCCTTATCCTACGCTGTATCCCTTCTATCGTGGTCTTACATTGAGGCTCTTAGAAGTGTTAGTGTGAAATCAGCTGTCTTAAAACCCCTCGTATCATTCCTCTCCGGCAACCCTCTAGGCAATGTACTCGTTCTAGCCCTAATCCTCTCAGCCTTCTACCAAGTGGTTATTAACGTATCAGAAACCCTAAGCCTCTACCTTAAACCCTCAAGGGATGTCGCTGTTAAAGCTCTAACCCTAGACCCCTACACCCCGATAAAACCCCCTCTAACATCGATTAGAAACGCTATGATAACGCTGGCAGTATCGCCAGTAATATACACTCTCCTCATCCTAGCTCTCGAAAGGCTGGGTCTACTAACACAATACGATGGCGGCTTCCAACTATACAATACACTAACTAGATGGGCTATAGCTGTGGTAACACTAACCGTAACCTGGCTACTTCTAACAAGAGCTCTAACAAGATTCGATGAGAGGGAACCAGGGCTAGGAGGCCTTATAGCAGGGTTAACCCTAATAATCCTACTATACACACTACTCTACACAACAGGACTCTGGAACCCCGGAGAGGAGGGTTTAAGCCTAACCAGGGCAGATCAATATGTAGCATCAATGATAACAGGATACTACAAAACCCTACTTAGCATACTAGAAATAGCCCCCATGCTAATAGGGCTAGCACCCTAAGAGCAAGAATTCAAAACACTAAAACCTATAAAAGCCCCAGCCCTCACTAACAACTCCTAGGATGCCGGGGTAGCTCAGCTAGGTAGAGCGCCGGGCTGTTAACCCGGTGGTCGAGGGTTCAAGTCCCTCCCCCGGCGCCAGCTACCCCCCAGGCTCTACACGTTAAACGACGAATAATGGGGTTTGGAAGCTATTTCAGTTTCACTGTTATCCATATTATTTACACACTTTTATATGTGAGACCTCCTAATGCTATCCTGTACGCTGATGAAGGCGAGCTTTAAAACTAGAGTATACGATAGGTCATATAGGTTAGGTTTGCGAGGTTCAGCTCTAGTAGGCTGCTTTAACTACTATGTCTAGTAGCCCGTCGCTCCTCAACCCCCTCTCCAGCCTGTATAGCTGTTCTGGTGAGATGTCGTATTTCAAGGCAACCTTGTAGGGGGGGATTCTGTTAAGCCTGGAGTATAGTAGGAGTATGAGGCTTCTCAAAGCCCCCCTATTGCACAGCCTCCTCCTGAACCTGTAATGTGTTATGAGCTCCTCTAGTATCCTACGTGCTACATGGCTTGTTTTAAGCCATTCTACAACCTCCCTGGGTAGCCTAATGTGTTTAGGTGATCCTATCCCGTTTATAATGAGGTTCTCGCTATCAATAAACAGTATTATATCCCCTATGAAGGGGTTCCTACCCAAAGGCGACCACCGGTAACTCGGGTTTCCAGCGGGGGTTAATTAGGGTTTGTAAGGTGGTTATGCTAGGAACGTTATTTATAAGGTTTGATCGCCAGCTTATATGCATAGATAGGTGGTGTGGTTGAAGGCTAGGGTTTTCATAGCTTTAATACTCCTAGCTTTCACAACTATAAGCATACTACCATCTACCGGTTCTAGTGATAAACCTCTGGACGTAGATGTGAGGAAGCTCTTAGACAGATCTACCCCACCATACTCTCAAGGCGAGCTTAGCGGTCGGTTCATAGCCTTTCCAGGTGGGACGCCCTCTAGTGATGTGAGAGCTCTAGTAGAGCGTTCTGGTGGTAGGGTTGTAGGGGAGCTTAAGCTCCTAGGAGGCCTTATAATCGAAGGCCCTCCAGGCGTGGCTGAGATGCTTAGACTTAGGGGATATAATGTCTACAGGGATAGAATCCTCTACCTAGTAGAACCTCTAAGGCTCCCCTTCGAGGCTATAAGCCCCATGCTCGGTAATGGAACCCCAGCGATAGGAGCTCCTAGGCTGGTCTCAATGGGCTATAACGGTTCCGGTGTTAGGGTTGCTGTGATAGATACTGGGGTTGAGAACGGGCACCCGTGGCTTATGAAGGGTAATAGGAGTGTTGTGGCATGGGAGGTTGACGCTACGGGTACTGGTGTAGTGGATTACTGTGGTAAGGGGATAGGATTCTACTGGGGTGGGTTGCATGGAACTCACGTTGCAGGCATAATAGCTAGTCAGCACCAAAGAGCACCGGGCGTGGCTCCAGGTGTTAGCATATACGATGTAATAGTATTCCCGGAGATGATAGGCAGTCTATTTACTGGGTGCTCGGGAACACTAGCATCCTACGTACTAGCAGGGATAGAGCTAGCACTCCTAGGCCCAGACCTGGAGCCTGATACAGGGGATGAGGCTGATGTGCTAAGCCTTAGTCTAGGCTACACAGCCCCACCTGAGATACAATACGCTATCAAAGCTGGCATCATCAAGGACCCTGTTATAGATGCTTTGAAGAGGGCTGTGAGTAAGGGTAAGGTTGTTGTCATAGCGGCTGGTAACGCTTACGGGCTTAACATGATCAACGCTCTATGCCTAGCCGATGGGGTCATATGTGTTGGGGCTTCAAGCCATATGGGTACAGTTGATCCAAGCGATGATATGCTAGCATGGTTTAGCTCTAAAGGCCCAGGACCTCTGGGCACGCTACTACCACATGTTGTTGCCCCAGGTGTCTACATATACTCCTCGATACCAACAGATCTAGCTAATCAACTATTCCTCTCAGAGCCTGGAGATATGCTCTCGGGAACCTCCATGTCCACGCCCTTCGTATCGGGATCGGCAGCTTTGTTGATAAGCTACTTTAGAGCTAAAGGTGTGCCTGTAGAGCCTAAGGTGGTGGTAGCTCGCCTGGTTCAAACTGCTGTAGACGTTAAACCTCAAGGTGTGGAGGCGTTCTGGCTACTCCCGGATTGGTATAAGGAGTATTTAAGGCCGTATATACCAGTACCTCCGGTGAACACCCCCATTGACCAGGGTGGCGGGCTTATCAACGTTTCTAAGGCCGCCTTAGCTGAGCTAGAGCTATCAATAGAAGGAAGCCCTGTAGGCTATTTAATCCTCAAGAAGCAACCCTACAGGTTCAATGTTACAGTTAAAGTATTGGTTAGCGAGAAGCTGGCATTAGATGTCTCAAAAGCCCTCATAGAGTTCTGGGATGCATACACCTTCAAGAGTGTTAGTGATAAGATTAAATTAGTTAACGTGATCTCAGGTCCTATCACGAACGTTACTATTAACGTTTCAAACCTCGACCCAGGTGTTTACGCTGGATACATAGGATTTAGAGTTGTTGAAACTGGGAATCTCTACAGGATCCCAGTCCTACTAGTGGTCCCGGTAAACGTTGATGTTGAGGGGTTTAGATTCCTAGAGCAGTTTGAGCTAGTAACTGGAACCCGGGATATATGGGATATTATGACCTTGTACGTCAACGTTGAGAAGCCTGTATCAGAGCCTCTAGCTATAACAACCCTCTCGGGCCCAGGAGCTCCGGGCATGGTATCCGTGACTTTTACAACCCCCTCTGGTAGGTACTCCTCCTTCACCAACACCATGGGCTACATACTGTCAGAGCCTGGCTTATACACTTTGAGTGCATGGATTCTATATGCCTTCGAATGGCCTACGAACTTAGAGTTCACCCTAACCCTTGGGATTCCAACTCTAACTGAGAAGGTTAGAGGGGCTGTGGAGGGTATACAGCTCCTAGCATCAAGGGTAACCCTTCTTGAAGCCTCCCTAAACGCAACTATAAAAGCTCTTGAAATGCTTAGGCTTGAGCTCCAAGGGGAATCACAGCTCCTCAGGGGTAGGATAGCCGCACTAAACCAGTCCATAGCGGAGCTTGATAGAGCCCTGAAAGGTCTGGGAGAGCAGCTATCCATAACACGAGGTGACCTGCAAAGACTGTCGACAACCCTATCCAATGTCAATACAACGCTATCGCAGAAGATAGCTGGGGAGGCTAGAAGGCTTGGAGACCAGATCAACACGCTAGACTCTAGGTTGCAGCAGGCGAGAGGAGATCTAGAGGCGCTGAGAGGGGAGTTGAACGCTAAAGCTCAAGAGCTTTCATCTAGGATAGGAGAGCTAGAAGGGGCCCACTCCACCACAAGGATTGTAGCTGTGCTAGCAACGCTAATAGGTTTAACAGCTGCAGCCCTAGGAGCCTACGGATTATTGAGAGGTAGGGTTACCTAGTTCTGAGTTAATAAGTGGAGCCTCCCATAGTAACCTCTCCTCTATCATTTTTAAACATGTTCAATAGGCTAGACTAGCTTAGCGGAAGCTCTCCGATTAGCACTATAAGCTCTCCTTCACGTCCTATGAATACGTAGAGGCGTTTATTGATAGTTCTATTCTCTGCGGCTGATCCAAGCACTTTGATGGTCTCAGCCAGCTCTGTTGATGTAGCTTTAAGTTTAACCCCTACTTTGTCAGCTTCACGTATTACCAGGTCTACAGCCTCTCTAACGGTGAAACCCTTTTCTAGTACTACTGTAGCTATTGATACGGCTTTAAGGTAGGATGCTAGAGATTCCAAGTCTCTCCTCGCTCTTCTCCTAATACGCCTCTCTATGAGAGCTACATTCTCCCTAGTAGTCCCCAGGAGTTTGGAGACTGTGGTTTGGCTTAGACCCTTTGATCTCAGCTTGAGAATCTCCTCCTGCCTCCTCGTTAACACCGAAACCCTCACCCTGTAAACTGCTTCAAGTAACGGGGGGATATAAATAGCTGTTCTAACCTAAGATGGGGTTAATAGGGCTCGGTAATGTATGTGGTTTATGTTAAGGTGGGTTAGGTGGCCGGGCTGGCTACCTCTGGTTTAAGCTTAAGAGGTCTAGCTTTTCTCGCCACACTCCTAGCTGTTGCTGTTTTAGCTGCAACATACTATGCGTATCAGATATCTCAACACGAAGTGCTTGTCGTAGGATCTCCTACGACCCTCTACGCCTCAGGGCTAGCTCAAAGGCTCCTGGAGAGCTTTGGCGCCAGCTTAGACTACAAGGTTGAGTTCAAGTACATTGCCAAAGGTAGTGGAGATCTCCTAAGGCTCCTAGCCGACGGATCCATATGCTTAGCCTTCACACATTCCCCCCTACTTGAGAGGAGGTACGTTGAGGAGGGTAAGATCAACTGGCATGGGGTATTCGCTTACAACCGCTTCACCATCGTAGGACCTCGTGGCGATCCAGCAGGCGTATCAAAGGCCTCTAACGTAACTGAGGCTTTTAAGAGGGTATTCGATGCTGGAGAGAGGGGGGTTGCAATGTTTGTGAGCAGAGGTGACTTATCCGGAACACATGTTAGGGAGCTCCAGATATGGAGCCTAGCTGGTTTAAACCCTGAGGGTAGGAGGTGGTATCTTAGAACATCACAGGGTGCACCTGAAACTCTCATAACAGCTTCTAATCTGAAGGCGTACACGTTCGTTGATGAAAGTACGTTCAAGGAGCTGAAGTCCCAGGGTAAGGTGGGCGACCTT
>JAJHQN010000077.1 GCA_020833325.1 Desulfurococcaceae archaeon
GAGGAGCTAGCTTGGAGCCTCTTCGGAGGTAATGTTAGGGAGCTCCTAGAAGCATCTAATAATGGATTAGCCGTGTGGCTGGAGAGCCTCTTAAGTGTTATTAGAAGAGCTGTTGAGGTAACCATGAGATCGAGAGGTCTCACAGAACATGATGTCATGGAGGAGTTGAGGGGTGTAGCTGAGAGGGGTGCTGAGGGGCTGGGCATGTTTAAAATCTACGATGCCATGCTAGGCGAGAACGCGGTCATAGAGTATTATGCTACAGACTTCCTATCAGAGCTACCAAAGGAGCCGTGGGTCTCCAGGTATACGGCATTCCAGATACCAGCATACTACCACGTGTTGAGAGCTATTGTGTTAGAGGGGGAGGTTGACGTAGGGCCTAGGAGAGTTCTAGAGGTCCTAGTTAAATCTTAGAGCTACCAAGATGGACATGACATTTATTTAAGGGCTATATGAGGGGTTTAAATAGGTGGTGTCTTAGCTCGAAAGCCGAGGTTTGCTCTAGGGTTAATGTTGAGGCGTTCTAGGGTAGCCAATGGTTAGGGTTCAATCACAGTCCCCTTTAGGCCTCTAACTACATCTAGAGCCTCCTCTAGTAGGCCTATGTGAGCCGTCCTCCCCGTCTTCTCGACGAAGTTTATCACAGCTAAAACCTTCGGCCCCATCGATCCAGGTGGGAACTCCCCCTTCTCATAGTATCTTTTTAAGTCCTCCACCTTAACCTTTCTCAACCAGATCTCTTCAGGCCTCCCGTATCCTATGGCTATCCCCGGCACGTCCGTTAACACTACTAGAGAGCTTGCTTCAAGGTCTACTGCTAGGACGCTTGATGCTAGATCTTTATCTACAACAGCCTCCACGGGCTTCAAGCTTCCGTTAACCATAGCTACTGGGATCCCGCCTCCTCCTGCTGCTACAACTACATACCCTTGATCTACGAGAGCTCTTATCACATCAACTTCCAGAATCTTTAAAGGCCTCGGGCTTGGGACAACCCTCCTAAACCCACCTCTAGGATCCCTCCTCATAACCCATCCAAGCTCTCTTGAGACCCTCCTAGCCTCCTCCTCACCATAATACCTCCCAATATACTTGGATGGGTTTGAGAACTCAGGGTCTTCCAGTGATACGAGAACCCTGGTGGGGATGACTACAGCGCGTTTCCTTAAACCCCTTCTAGCCAGCTCCTCCTCAATAGCATGGGCTATTAGGAAGCCGAGCCAACCCTGGGTCATGGCAACAGCTAGGTCTAACGTCTGCCTCGGCATAATACTAGGTAGGCTGTCGAAAGCCTCCATTAGGTAGCCTACCTGAGGCCCGTTACCATGGGTTACCACTAGCTTAGAACCCTCCTCAACTATATCCGCTAGAGCTCTAGCGGCAACCCTAACACTATCCCACTGCTCTCTGGGAGAACCGCTACTACCACGTGGTGTTATAGCGTTACCACCTAGGGCGATTACCGTTAGCATAACCTTACACCATTAGGTGCGAGCCCTACCCCTAACCCTCTCTAGGAACTCTTCAACAGCCTCCTCTATGGTGGGCCCTTCGACTACCTCGACTTCAAAGTAGGCCCTCACTATAGGCTTACCCGGGTCTATAAGCCTCCCTAGGTCTACAGGGCTCCCCGATACTACCACGTCGGCTGGCACCCTTCTAAGAGTCTCCTCTAGATCTCTAAGTTGCACCTCACTATACCCTGTGCTAGGTACAACCCTGCCCATGTGGGGGTATTGTTTGTAGAGCTCAGCTATGATACCTACAGCGTAGGGCCTCGGATCCACCACCTCCCTAGCTCCATACCTGATGGAGGCTACGTAGCCTGCACCGTAGGGAGCCTCCCCATGGGTTACTGTTGGTGAATCCTCTACAACCACAACCCTCTTACCCTTCACCAGCTCAGGCTCCCTAATGTAGACGTTGCTCACAGCCACCGATATCGAGGCTTTCGGGTTAACGGATTTAACATTCCTTTTAATCCTCTCAACAGCCTCTCTACCAGCCTGATCACTCTTATTTATTATAACCAGATCCGCTAGCCTAACGTTAACCTCTCCGGGGAAGCTTGAAACCTCCTGGCCCGGCCTCATAGCATCAGCAACTGTTATCATGTAATCTGGTTTGACGAAAGGCCAATCGTTATTACCTCCATCCCATAGTATCACATCGGCCTCTCTCTCAGCTAACCTTAAAACCTCACTGTAGTCAACCCCAGCGTAGACCTTCAACCCCATCCTCACATAGTGCTCGTACTCCTCCCTCTCCTCTAAGGTAACCCTCCTTGAATCAAGGTCGCTGATGGTCTCGAAAACCTCTACAACACCACCTCTAAGATCCCTATAAGCCATAGGATGTCTTATGGGGGCTACTCTAAGCCCCTTCCCCAATAGTATCCTGGCTACCCTCCTAGAAACACTACTCTTACCAGCCCCGGTCCTAACAGCTGTTACAGCTATAACAGGTTTACTGGAGCTCAACATCGTCTCCCTAGGCCCTAAAACCATGAATGAAGCTCCCGTAGCTAGAACTCTACTCATAAGCCTACCAACAGCCTCATACGTTAAATCACTGTAGGAGAGCACAGCCATGTCAACATCCTCCCTAACCATAACATACTCTAGCTCATCCTCTGAAACAATGGGAACACCATTAGGGTACAGTCTACCGGCAAGCTCCGCAGGATAAACCCTACCATCAATCCCCGGGATCTGAGTTGATGTGAAAGCTACAACCCTAAACTCCTCCCTATCACGGAAGAAAACATTAAAATTATGGAAATCCCTCCCCCCAGCACCAAGTATAACAACCCTAATAGGCTTGTGCAACAAAACACCACCTCCCAATATAAATATAACACTCAGGGGAAACCCTATAAATGAAATCCACCTCCCCTAGAGCTCAGAGAACCTGCTACCTAAGGCCTAGAATATGGTAAACCCACCAGCCAAGAGTAAACCTAGAAATATGGGAGCCCACAGACCCCGTCATGGGGAAAAAGCAGAGTTACCCAGGAAACCCAATTTGATGCTATCTCAACTAGAGTGGCGTTTATCTAGAAAAGGTTATTGAGGCCTATGGAGTTATGCAGGAGGCTTGGGATTAGAGGGGTGGTTTGGAGAAGCAGGTTGAGTATCTTAAACAATACTGTTCCTCTAAAGGCCACGGGGTTGTAGATGTTATAAGCGATATAGCTAGGGTAGAGGTTGCAGTTGAAACATATCTTTGAGGAGCTCAGCGCTGGCTTTGAGTTGCGGGCTTTAGGTGTCGCTGGGTTGGAGCCCTTAGCGGTAGCTTAGATCCTAGATTTAATAGGCTTGTCTAGTTTTAATGTCGAGGGTGGTGTTAGGGGTGGGTGTTGATTTTAAGAGCTCTTTGGTTCAACTTGTTTCGAGGAGCTCTCGCGTTCTAGCTGTTATAGTTTTGCTTGTTCTCGTCGCTCTGGGGGCTTATCTTAGGATGCTCCCTGCTATTAAGTATGGGTTGGAGCTCGACGAGGCCGATCCATGGTCTATGTATTGGATTGCGAAGCATTTCCAGGAGAAGGGGCTTCTAAGCTTTAGCGAGCTCCGTAGGGTTACCTTATTCTGGTATCCTTATGGTAGGGATTTTCTGGCCCAGGAGTATATTGGTACGTCTTGGCTGGCAGCTCTAACCTACCCTATAGGGGGGCTTTTTGGTTTGACTTTGAGGGATTGGATTGCTTTATTCCCTGTTTTCGCCGGGGTTGCCACTATAGTGCTCTCCTACGTTCTAGTAACCTCAATTACAGGGTCTAGGTTTGGGGGTCTAGTGTCAGCCTCTATATTCTCTCTAGCCCCAGGCGCCATAGCTAGGACTACTGTGGGTTTCGTTGAGAAGATGGTTGTAGCAGCGGTCTTCATAACCCTCTTCTACATACTCCTCGTTAAAGCCTTCAAGAGCTCCGGCCGCCTCAGCCTGGTTTACGGAGTTCTTTCAGGGGTTTCAGCTGGGCTTGTAGCCTTCATATGGGGTGGCTACCACTTCATAGCAGTCTCCATGGCCTTGATAATACTCTTAGACCCCCTAGTCTATGGGAGGCCTGGTAGGGATAGGCTTGCCATCTACGCGTCCTCCATGGCCCCATTTGTACTTCTAACCTCCCTATACCCTGGCGTTGGCTATGATTACTTCCTAAGTGGTTTAGGCCTTGGCGTGGTGGGGGCTCTCCTACTCTACGCGGTGGAGGTCTACTGGGATGCTTTAAAACTAGGTAGGCTCATCCCCTACAGCAGGGCTATCCACGCCTGGATCCTAGCTGTAGGTGTTATAGCGGGTTTAGCTGTTATAGTAACCGGGGTTTTAAGCGTTCCAGGTAGACTGCTTCTAGCTCTTGGTATAAGAGAGTTTAGCCCTCTAGCTGAGAGCGTGGCCGAGCACAGCCCTCTTGCGCTAAGCGATCTTGCCAGGGAGATAGGGGTGCCTCTACTCCTATCCATTGCCGGGCTAGCGTACCTACTATACACTAGGTATACGGGGAGGGGTAGCAGCTTAGATCATGTAACCCTAGGCTTAACCCTAATGGCCCTACTGATGTCCTACGCCTCCTACAACATGGCCTACTTCCTCCAGATGTCCTCCTACTATACAGCTGTAGCTGCAGGGCTAGCTGTAGGTTTGTGGATGTCGGGTGAGAGGATTATCCATGCTGGAAGGCGTAGGGGGCAGCTTGTAGTAGACGATCTTAGGCTCTTCACAGCTTTAACGCTAGTAGTGGTGGTGTTGCTAAGCTCAGCCTACTATGCTAAGGCGGGATACGATGTTAGTAGTGTTAGAGCCCCCCAGATACTCACATCAGGTCTAGGACCTCTAACATCGCGTGACAAGGTTTTAGTGCCTATAAACGATGCCTGGATTAGGGCTCTAGAATACCTTAAAGCTAATACGAGCGAGGACTCCCTAGTGGTAACCTGGTGGGATTACGGGTACTGGGTATCGGTTGGGGCTGGGAGGCGTACTGTAGCGGATGGCTCGACATGGAATGAGACTCAGATAAGGATACTAGCTAGGATCCTAACAGGTAATGAGGATGAGGCCTCAGCACTCCTACCAATGTTCAGGGCGGAACCCGGTAAAACATATCTGGTGTTCTACGAGGGCTACATAATATTGATACCGGCTAACACAACCATAGGCTACGCCTCCCCAATACCACAGGTTTCAACATACGGGACTACGACTATTGTAAGCCATGGGGTAGCAGACTTCCCCAAGTCATTCCAAATGCTTAGAATAGGCTATAGGATAGACCCCTTCGCCCCATCACCCTTCGGGACGAAGTATTCGAGCGAGACTTCTAGGTCACCGCAGCAGAGAGTAATACACTTCCCGGGATTCACTGGAAGCCCTAGGGGTAACGTGGAGAGCGTGTTAAACGCTCTAATATACAGGTTAAGCTTAGAGGGCTTAACAGCCGTTAGGGAGAAGGGTTTAATCAGCGGTTGCCCAGCTCTAGCAAACGTAACCCTCATACCCTCAGTATACGACCCCAACACAGGGTTAATCCCAGTATTCGTGGAAGGGCATAGCAAGAGGTTCGCCCCCGAAGCTGTGATAGTTTCATGCTTCCACACGGAGGAGCTCCTAGAAACAAAGCAGGTTTACGCTGTGATAGTATTCATATTCAAATGGCTAGGCTGACACCTTGAGAGATAGCATAGACCTTGGGGAGCTTCCCTCTTTAACCTTCTAGGAACCCTAGGGTATAGTGGTGTCCCTCTAGTGCTTAGCGGGGCTCAAAGCAACCTTAGGGGTTATATTGTGAAAGCCCTAACAGAGGTTAGAAGAGCTCAGGTTAGGATTAGGGTTGCCAGGTCTAGGCTTGAGAGTTTAAACGACATAGAGGGGGCTGTTAGACTGGAGGCTTTAAACGAGGTGTTAGAGAGGATAGCTCTAAGGCTTGAAACACTCCTAGTCCTAGGCACCGCCTCCCCAGAGCTCCTAAGAGCATCTCTCGTAGCCGGTAAGGCTGTGGAGCCGCTTAAACAACACGCACCCCCAGATGTTAGGCATATGGTAATGGAGGTTCAACAAGCCCTAGAGAGGATACACAGTATAACAGCCCCCCCAGAGCCCCCGGAGCCGAGCCTCAGCATAGCCAGCTCTGACGTAGAGGAGGTTCTAAGAGAGGCTATAGAGGTAGCGAAAGCCAGGATAGGGAGGCAGAAGCGTTAGACAGTAAAGTAGATTAACCCTAGACACAAGATAACACCTGGATGAGGAGTCCTAGCCAGGCTGAGCTGTGAGGAGAGGATCACAGTCCGACGTTAATAGGATCCTCTCACCTCAATCAATCTAAACGAGGAGCCGGCAACCTAGGGTTCAAACGAAAGCTATAAGAGCCCAGCCTAGTAATACATATACCTTGGCGGGGTGAAACAGCGGGGTAGGGCAGCCTGGCAGCCCGCGGGGCTCATAACCCCGAGGTCGGTGGTTCAAATCCACCCCCCGCTACCAACTCCATAAGAGAAACGCCTCCTCACCCTATCCCATGCTACCTTTACATGTGCATTGTGTTCGATGTCTTAATGCGTTATACATGCTTTTAAATTCCTTCACCCCCCTTTGAGCGTGTGGTGGTGTGTTTTGAAGCTTGTTTACGTTGTTTTGGATGGTGCTTCTGATGGTTTTAGTGTTAGTGCTAGGGCTTTGGAGCTCTCCCATAAGCCTAGTATCGACTCTCTAGCCTCCCACTGTCTCTGCGGTCTTATGCACCCTGTTGGGCCCGGTATCGCTCCTGAGAGTGATGTTGCTGTCCTCTCCCTCCTCGGCTACGAGCCTAATAGATATTATACTGGTAGGGGGCCCCTTGAGGCTCTAGGTGCTGGTGTCCACTTCTCAGATGGGTGGCTTGCTCTTAGAGCTAACTTTGC
>JAJHQN010000078.1 GCA_020833325.1 Desulfurococcaceae archaeon
CTCCTCAAGTAGATCGACCTTAATCCTCCATAGTGTCCAGTCATCCTTACCTCTACAGTCTACTGCTACAACCCTAGCCTCCTTGTGCACTAGACCTCCTTCATCATCGAACTTCTCTATGAGGCCTGTGAATCTAACTATGGCTCCCTTGACACCCTTACTCTTAAGCCAATCCCTAGCTATCCTCACAGCCTTGGTAGCCTCCTTAGCTACATCTGGTTTTGTTGAGGCCTCCGGTAGTGGTAGGGCTACATCAACGTTGGGATACCACTTGTGAATCCTCCACACCCCACCTTCATCCTTGTAAGCCTCGAATGTAACGCTGACAGCATAGCCCCTAAACCTAACCTTGAGGCCTTCAACTGAACCCTCCCATTCAACCCAGAAGGGCTTGGGAGACCCCTTAGAAACACCCTCAGCCTGACCGGGAAGCATGTGGAACGCTACTGTCACGACATAGTATATCCTAGATTGATCTGTTTTTGAGGGAGAGTGGTTTGCACGATGATGTTAGAGATCTTATTCGTAGTTATAGGTACTATTGGTAGACGGTAATTTGTATACAAGAGAGGATTTAACTACATTTCAAAGTAGTACTTTGGTGGAGAATGGGTTGTGACTAGTGTTGTGTTGAGTGTGAGGGTGAGGCGTGAGCTTAAGGAGGAGGCTGAGAGGCTTGGTTGAGAGAGCTCTTGAGGAGGAGATTAGAAGGGTTAAGATGGAGAGGTTAAAGACAGTAATCGGGGAGGCTTTGAAAGGCATGGATGTAGGTGTGGAGGAGTGGGTGGAGGCTATTAGAGAGTCTAGGCTTGAGAGGTAGCCATATCCCGGGGGCTCCGCGAAGTACCTACTCGATGCATCAGCACTATACCCGTTGGTCTTGAAGCTCGGGGTGAGGATACTTTCCTACCCGAACTTATCCACCGGAGGGATAGGGTTTAGGTGATAGAGAAGAGTTCTTCCTATTGGAGTTGAATATCTTCAGCGTTGTTTAGCTACTTTAGAGTGTTATAACGTTTATGTGTATTTGTGGAGCTCCGGGTTTCGGGGGAGCTCTCTATCGTGGATCTCCATCAGCTTTGCTACCACATCCCAGCCCAGCCTTTCAACCCTTAGGGCTTTAACGTACTCTTCTAGTTTCTCCGGGTCAGTTGCTATCAGCACTATGCTGTGGGGTTCTATGGATTCTATTATGAATCTTATGGCTTTCTGGCCTGGCGTCCCCGGTTTCCCTTCTAGGATCTCCTTGTACATGTTGTAGACCTCGTATGCCCATTTGAACCACTCCCTCCTCCTAAGGGATCTGTGGTTTCAACGTGATACCCTTGAGCGTCATGGTTACGGGTAGGGGTACTGTATCCTTCCAGATTAAGGGATCTTATGGTAGGAGGGCTCCCTCGAAGTTCGCATCCACCTTGAGGCCTATAGTGTTCCTGGAATATAACGTCCAAGTGTAACCTCTACTGCCTCCACTACTACATATCAGCAGACCCCAGAGGGTGGTCTGAGGAGCTCTCAAGAGATGAGGTTCTAGCCGTTGCCAGTGACATAGTGGAGCTAGGGTTACCCCTGGTAACGATAACTGGAGGTGAGCCCCTCCTCAGAGAGGACTTCTGGGATTTAGCTGGTAGGCTTATAGGGGGTGGTGTTAGAGTAGCTGTTAGCACTAACGGGACGCTGATATCGGAGGATACCGCTGTTAGGCTAGCTGAACTCAGTGTAAGCTATGTTGGCATATCGCTTGATAGCGTGAACCCCCAGTTCCACGATATGTTTAGGGGCGTGAGGGGTGCTTTCGCTAGAGCTCTTAGGGGTATCGAGAACTCACTAAAAGCCGGTATCCCCGTGGGTTTGAGGATGACATTGACGAGGTACAACATGGGTGAGGCCACCCCCCGGTCGAGCTGGTGAAGGGCATGGGTGTTAAGAGGGTAGCATTCTACCTCATAGACGTGACCGGGAGGGCTAAAGGTAACCCCGATCTCCTACCAACCAGGGAGTAGCTGGTAGAGTTCGTAGATTCAATGATAAGGGTGTCTGAGGAGCTCAACGGGGATCCAGAAGTACTAGTTGTTAGAGGTAACTTCGTAGGAGTACATGTAGCTGATAAGCTTGCATCTAGAAGGGATGAGTTCCTAGAGTACATCCAAATGATATCAGCTCAGGGGGTTGCGGTAGGAAGACAATATGACCCCTCCCCGCCCTTTAAGAGCGGGGTTTCGAACCTCTGGGTCTAGGGTGTTAGCCCTCCGAGTGGGGGTTATGGTTTCAAACATCTCATCCGGGCTCGGGGGTACGCTGTGCTCCGAGTGCTTGAAGGCGGGGTTCGACCCCGCAACCCCCAAGCCCTCGATTTTAACCAAAACCTCATCACCACCTCGGGTAGTGTACCCTGGGGGTTTAAAAGCCTTAACACTCTAAAGTTGTGCACGAACCCTACCCCGCCTTGAAGAACGAGGTTTGCTAGATCCTATTACCCGGATGGATCTGTTAAACCATGCCAGTTCATAGACTGGGTTGACGTAGGCAATGTTAGGGAGAGGAGGTTAAAGGAGATAATCAGCTTTGAGAACGAGGAGCTTAAACCATACGTGGAAGCCTACAAGCACCTTGAAGGCTCTAAATGCTCCAAATGCCCATTCAAGATGGTATGCAGAGGGGGTAGCAGGGGTAGAGCTCTAGCACTCACAGGAAACCCCTGGGGTGGCGATCCACTATGTTACATAAACCCACATGAGATTGCTGAGAGATGGGGTGTACGTGAAGAGGATTTAAGAGGAGTGCTGGGTAACTAGGGGGACCCACCGTGATCATCGCAACCCCTCCACGGGAGCCTCACACGGGTGAGGGACCTAGGATAGTGTGTGGGCCTGGAGCCTTATAAATGTTTAATGTGTGATTAGCGTGTAAACTGGGGGGTTAACGTTGTCTGGAGCCCCTCCTATGTTTAGATTGGTGGTGGTACGTAGAAGTAGAGTTTTGCTGTGTGATAGTCTCTTATCACCGTTCTAGCCGCCTCCTCTATTAACGGCTCACCTGTAATCTTATACTTCCATCCTCTCTTGAGCGCTATTAGTTCGAGCACCCTGTAAGGGTCTGTCTCCTCGATCCCATAGGCATCCCTAACGGAGTTGGGGTTGTATTTGAGAGCTCTCTCTATGAGTGCTACCGCTGCGGGCACGGGGTCCGGTATTTCTTCGGGGGCCTTCCCTCTTATTATAGCCTCAGGCCATGGGCCGTCTACAGGTATTATGCCCGGTGTGTCTATCATGTAGAAGCCCTCCTCAACCTTCAAGATCTGAACTCCCCTCGTGTACCCAGGGCTACCGGGTATGGGGCTAGTCGAAGCTCCTTTCCTTCCTCTAAGAGCGTTTATAACACTAGACTTACCAGTTTTAGGGTAACCTACAACAACAACTGTGAAAGGCTTGTAGGGGGCTTCAGCTTTAATCCAACCCCTAAGCATCCTAGTCCCAAGCCTCGATGTAGCTGAGACGTACATAACCCTGTAACCCCTACCCTCAAGGTAAGCCTTCCAGCCCTCAGCAACACCACGTGGAACCAGATCACATTTATTTAAAACCACGAGAAGGGCTCTATCGAAAGCTCTAACCATGCGCTCAAGCCTCCTACTCATGGTGCTAAGAGGGTCCCTAATATCGACTACCTCCACAACAACATCAGCAGACCTAACAAGCCTGGTAATAACCCTCCAGCTAGCTAGCCTCACACACGCTCCTATTATACATCGTGTAAACTATGGTTTTTAACTCACTGGGAAGCCTATAAGAGGAGATGATGAGACCCTTGAACCACTAAATTTGATGGGTTTAAAAGCTCTACTGGGGAAGCTATTCTATGGTGATATTCTTGGCCTTCGAGAAGGCTAAGATTGTGGAGAGAGTCCTCTCAACCGTAGAGGTGCCTGGTTTCGATGTTGATGTTATGAGTAGCGGTGTAGTGGCAGGGTTTAGGATTTCAAGGGATGGTGATAAGGTAGCTGTTTTCGTCGACTTCCTTGGATCTGATCCTAAATGTGGTTTCTGTAAGTTCATCAACCACACTTTGTGGAGTAGGATAGCAGATCTCATTAAGGAGAGGCTTAGAGATGCTGGTTTCAAGGAGGTTTATGTTGTGGATGTAAGGAGTGGGAGTGAGCTCTAGCAACCCCCCTTGGCTAGAGGCGTG
Source organism: Desulfurococcaceae archaeon (assembly GCA_020833325.1). Classification (GTDB taxonomy): domain Archaea; phylum Thermoproteota; class Thermoprotei_A; order Sulfolobales; family Acidilobaceae; genus DSZV01. The sequence continues at coordinate 4,189 of JAJHQN010000078.1, forward strand.
GCAAGCTCTCCTCGCAGAAGCTGAGGTCAACGTAGTCCAGTAAGCTCTCTATATCGCTAAGTGTGGATGGGGGTTTAGGCGCCTCCCTTATAACCATTTTGGGGAATTGTAGTGAGCAGAAAACCCTCATTATGTCACCGCCTAGATGGTGTATGCTAGTGCTTGGAGCTAAGCTCACCTTGTTCATTACCAGGAGTTTGGGTTTCTGGTTTAGATTACGTGCTATGTAATCCATGGCCTTAGCCATCTCCGTGTAGGGTAGTGGTTCTGGGTTCGAGACTAGGATGTATGAGGTGTGTGTTGGCGATGTGAAGATCTTCTCCAACGTCGAGTAATGGTCCTTCAACTTATACAGTTTATCTAACGCTCTATCCCTAACCTCCCTCTCCCCGTATAGAGTCCTCGCTATCATGTACCTTAGAGCTACGATCCTCTCCCTCAACTCTATGAGCTTACCCAACCACAGGTTGTATAGTCTAGGTAGGGTGAGCACCCTAAGGGTGACCCCGGTTGGTGGTGTATCCACTACTACCACCTCGAAATCCCTCATTGTAGCCTCACGTACAGTCCTCAAGTAAACCTCCTCTTCGAGACCCGGTACGTTCTTCATTATATCGATTACATCATCTAAGTTTAGAACCTTAAGGGATGGGAGGAGATCTCTAACATGCATGGTGTAGCTTTCAGCAAGATCCCTAACAGACCTATCGAGATCCAATTGGTAAGCCCAGAGGTTACCTTTAACGTGTACAAACCTACCCATAGCATCCCCTAAGCCTAGGTACTCCGCTAGGTGCATTGCAGGATCTATGCTCATGATAAGCGTTTTAAACCTAGTACTAGCTACTAGGGATAGCAGTATCGAGGTGGTGGTCTTACCAACACCACCCTTACCTATAACAACTAGGATGCGCTGCCCCCCGGGAGATTCGAGATCCAGGACGTCTAGAATCCTACCCCTAACATCACTCACTTGAAAGTGTTGAGAAGAGATCTCCAATAACATCCTCACCTCTAAAAGCTCTAGACTCTAGGTACCTAACCTCATCCCCTAACTCTGCTAGGAGCTCAAGCGAGATAATAGGGGGCACTCCTGTCACTACACCCACAAGGGGGCCTAATATCATGTTTAGGAATGCTGCTTCAAGCTCGTTATGCTCAAGCCTTATAGCTGATACAGAGCCCTCCTTAAACCCCTCTACCTGGGCCCGTATAAAGGATACAATGTTGCCTAGGAATCTCCTCAAAGCACCCTCGGCCACTTGCACCTCACCCTAGGTTTAAAGGGTGTGGAGAAGAGCTTTAAAAAGGAGCGTTTGGGGAAGGGAGAGCTCTCGATCTAACCTAGGCTTGTCTACCTTTGAGAAGACCTCTAGTGAATAGTACTATGAGTAGTAGCGATAGTAGGAACGATACTAGGGTTAATGCTCCAGCAGTTATCTGGTATAGGAATGGTATTCCAGGTGTTATCAGGAATAGCCATATCGCGAGCGCTAGCATAACTGTAACCCATAGGAATAGTGCTGGCACCAGGATCACTAGCCCAGTTAACCCTCTAACCCTAAGGGCTACGTAGACCCAGAGTGCTGATGTTAGTAGGGCTAGAGCTGCTAGGAGCTGGTTTGTTCCAGAGAATGCAGGCCATATGATTGAGTAAGCGTAAACCTCTGTTACCTTTCCAGCAACCTCGACCTGGATCTTGGGATAGGCCATCATGAAGCCTAGTAGTATGGCTACTAGTGAGGCAACCCACCTATTCGTAATTAGACTATGTAACCCGGGGCTCCTAGGCTTAACCCAGTCAAAGAGCTCTGTCCAGGCGAACCTAGCAAGCCTATTAGCTGTATCAAGCGTAGTTACTATGAATGCTATCAAAGCTACAGTGGCGAAGACCCTGAATACCTTGAAAACTGTTGCGAAGTCTATGCCTAGGTTTGACCATAGTAGTGCTTGGGCCATCCCATAGGCCGTTGTAAACCTAGCTGCAGGAGGTGATACACCTAGTATGTCTTTAGCTTTAATCCCAACTGCTTCTAGAGCTGCTAGCACTGGAGCCCCTGTTGCTGCTTGGAGAGCCGCGAAATCCCACACTATCGCTGCTGGCAGGATTACCGCTAGGCTTGATACAGCTCCCTCAGTGAGCATCGCACCATAGCCTACTAGGAGGCCTTCAAGCTCGTTGGATAACTGTTTGGAGCTGGTACCCGAGGCTACTACCGAGTGGAAGCCTGAGAGAGCTCCACACGCTATCACTAGGGGTACTGTGGGCCAGAAGTACGCTATCATAGCCTTAGCCGGCTCGGTACCGGTTACAGCTCCGAGAACTGCTCCAGGTGCCACGAAGGTACTGTAAACGGGGCCTGTTATGGGAACCCATATTAGTGTGAGTCCTGCTAAGATCGCTAATCCAACGAAGGTCCATAGCATTAGAGCGTTCAGGAAATCCCTCGGCTGTAGTAGGTACCATACGGGGAGTGCTGCTGCTAAGAAGCCGTACAAGGCGAGGATCATAACCCACTGCTCGTATGTAGCCTTAAACGGTACCTGGAATGAGAGCCAGAACGCTATAACCAATAGTACGATGGCTACGATGAGGGCATCCCTAATCCTCATACCGAGTCTGTAGATCAGCATACCGTATATCAACGCTATGGGCATGTAGAGCCATGTGAGGGTTGCAGCCTCAGGAGTTCCAGCTAG
>JAJHQN010000079.1 GCA_020833325.1 Desulfurococcaceae archaeon
AGCCTTTGACTGCTGCTTCAAGTTTTACACTAGCATTTTTATGTGGAAGTGAAACGCCTTTCAAACCCCTCCATGACACTCTACCCTAGAGTCGAGATGCGGAGTTTCCCCCGCAACATGGAACCCGGGTGTAGTGTACCTGGGTGGGGTTGCGGGTTGGGGTCATACTGGGGTGGTCTTCGACTCTTAAGAGTGTTAGCACATTATGTCTCCACGCTGTGGTGTAGCCTAGTATCCTTGCAGACTCCTCTATCATCTTAGCCGCTAGCTTCAGCTTAACAATCTTGCTCTCGTCACGTAATGCTACACTCTTATGGCTGTATGAGGGTTCTTTGAAGTTATAGCCTAGGATTCGGATTTCGCGTGCCCCCGCTAGCATTGCTATTATCACAGCTCTATCTCCATCAGTAAACCCTCCGAGTGGTAGGGTGCACGTTGTTGTTGGAATCTGGGATGTGTAGACTACCCTTGTTGTTCGACGCCTCACCCCGTATGCTAGGACTCTCTCAATGTTATCGCTGTGTATGTGGATTAGAAATATCCTTGTAGCTTCGAGTATTATGTCTAGTGTTTTAAGCTCAACATCTAGATCTCCGGTTACATATAGGGGTTTAACACCTAAAGCTATCAGGTGCCCTGCTCCACCCTCAGGTGCTCCTATAACATCGCATTCTTCGTAGTTAAACCCTCCTAGGGGCCCTACGATGCATACTTTTGAACCCTTAACGTTTGATAGGAGATCCTCTAGGGCTAGACACTCCTCGTAGCATAATGGGGGGCCTTGTAGTGATGCGATAGACTCTCTATGCCTCAGGTAGCCCATGGCGGGTTCAACGAGTAAAGTGTAGAGATCCAGGATTTTACCGGCTCTCCCCAGTAGCTCCCTCAAGACTCTGCAGTATGAGGTTTGCAATAGATACATACCTAGGGTCACCTTTAGAGGCTCTCTCAACACACCACCTAAGCCACCTAGCGTAATCCAAGTAACCCTCTCTGGCAACCCCAACCTTAGCCTTAGTGTACACTACTAGGAGCTCCACAAGACACCCCATAACCCTACTATATGGTGGAGGGGTTCCAGATATATGCTTAAACATAGAACACTCGTACACATCGAAACCCGGGTCCTCCACGACCAGTACAGGGGTGCACTGGAACCAGCATCCGAGGAGATCTGAAACCACAGGGCATCCATCAGCACCCCACTCAATCCTAGACTCAAGTCTATGAACTAGACTTTCATAGAATAGAATGGGATCATAGGGGGCTAGTAGGAAGAGCTCCCTCACCCCACCCCTTAGAACATTGTATAAACCAGCCTCCCTGTAGACTGTGAAGGACGGCCTAACACCATTATACAAGCCTAAAGGCATGGTGTACTTGGAGTTACAGGGGATTGCTATAAACTCGTAGTATAAACCCTTAGGTAGGAGCTCCACGAGAGAGCGTCCACCATTGGGAGTTCGCTCCTCACCCAAAGCCTCGGGAGCGGCAGAGCTCGTCATCCGCTCTCCACCTCTACAGATTGAGGGTAAGGCTTAAAAGTAGAGTGGGGGGTGTGCTCAGCTCTCAACATAGCCACCTTCACCCCACCTCCTATACACTCTCACCTCCACCCCGAGGACGTCGAATATTTTACCCACTATAAAGTCCACAAGGTCATCGACGCTCCTAGGTTTTATGTAGAAAGCTAGGGTCATGGGGACTATTAGGGCCCCCATCCTAGCTAGCCTTAACATGTTAGAGAGCTCCGCAACCCCCAAGGGGGTCTCCCTCGGTGCTATGACAAGCCTCCTTCCAAGCCTTAGTATGGCTAGAGCAGCTCTACTCGTTAACGTTGATGGTATACCGTTAGCTATAAGCCCTATGGTTTTAATGCTAGCAGGCACTACTACCATGCCATCAGGCTGGTTGCTCGAACTGGCTAGAGGTGCTTCGAACTGGTTATCAGTATACACCTTAGAGTACCTCGATAGAACCTCTAAGAGCTCCTCCTCACCCAAGCCCTCCTCGTGGCGTGCAACATTGAAAGCACCATCAGATACTATGATACCCCTTACCTCAAGCCCAGCAGATCTAGAAACCTCTAGGAATCTAAGAGCAACCCTCACACCACTAGAACCCGTTATGGCAACGGATATACTCCTAACAACCAACCCAAACCCTACTCTCAGTTCCACAGGTTAAACCTTAAAATTAACGGTATAAGCGGGGAAACCCTTCTTTTTAAGGCCTCCATACCACCTCGTAGAGGGGGCCTGCCATGAGACCTTTAATAGCCTACTCCACAGGTGATTTAGCGGGGCTGGGGGCTTCTAGGTATCTGGTGGATCTTCTTAGGGCTAGGAGGTGTAGTGTTGGAGGTGTTGTTGAGTGTTTTGAATCCGACCTAGCTGTGGTAGCTGGCTTCAATGTCGACGTTGTAGACTTAGACTTATACTCATGGTTTCTAGATGGATTCAATAGCATCATAGTGCTTTCAAGGCATAGGGCTGAGAGCGGTAGGAAGACTCTGAGCGTGCACCACCCAGGGAACCCTACTCGTGAAGCTCACGGTGGGGAGCCGTTGAAACTAGCGATAGCGTATCCAGCTCTAGCCTGGGAGCTCCTAAGAGCATACGCTAGGATCTCATCAGAGCTAGGTCTCGAAGGCTACGAGGTTACGCTGGAGGCTACACACCACGGCCCAACGGGCCTGAGAGCACCGGTAGTCTTCATAGAGATTGGGAGTACTGAGGTGGAGTGGAGGGATGAGAAGGCTAGAGCTGCCATGGCTCACGCGGTGGCTGAGAGCCTCTCTAGGAAGCCTGGTGATTGTAAAGCTGTATCAGCTATTGGAGGCCCACATTACCCTTCGAGATACACAAAGGCTAGCCTTGAGGGTGACATGTGTTTCGGACACATAATAGCTAGGCATAGCATAAGAAGCGAGGATATAGAGGTGGTGGTGAGACAGGCTATAATAAGAAACCATCCAACACCTGTAGCAACTTTAGTTGTGGAGAGGAAGAGTTTGAATAGAGAGCAGAGGGATATCATAGGTAGGGTGGCCGGGGAGCTCGGAGTAGTGGTTAACTACATCTAGGCTAGCTCCGCTTCGAATCGAAATCCTACCTCGCATGAGCTCTCCTTAGCTCAGCTATCTTTGAGGCTATTAACTCTAGAACACGCCTCTTGGAAGCCACCTTATCTACTACAACTCTAGCTTGAACCTCCCACCACGCTCTCGGGTACCTGGATTGCTCAACCACAGGGTTTAGGTTTAAGGCTTGAGCTGCAACTCTTATCTCCTCTACAGTAGGCCTTCTAACGGCCTTCGACTTAGATATCCTCCTACCCATACTCCTAGGGATGCTCTCATCTATGTACGAGGGCCACACAACCACCCTCTTACCCTTACGCTCCCTCCCCAAGGCCAACGTTTAACCCTACTTCTCCTCCCTTATAATCACAGCGTTCACAACACCGTCCTGAGCCGGCCTTGAGGTTACCACAGCTCTACCCATACTAGTCTCTATCACAGTACCCTTCACTATAATATTCCTCCTAGCATACTCTCTATTAGCAGGTGTCTCAACAACCCTTAATATCTTGGCCTTCTTAGCAACACCCGTTCTAGGATCCGATACTACTGCCTCAGCCACTCTAACAGCTCTAACCTTAACATTACCACCAGTAACCCTCTCAACAACCCTCTCGTCACCACTCGAAAACCTTGTAAGCGTTGGAGAACTACCTGTTAAAGCCTTCCTTTTAACCTTATAACCTCTACTCCTCAAACCACCGCTAGGCTTCCTCAAATCCCTACCATGGTATACAGGCAAACCGCAACACCTAGGAATCCTAAGAATTGAATAGGAGCCTTAAAACTATTAAAACTTAGAGGCGGGAACCTAGAGTAGTTGAAGTGGGTATGCTAGCGCTTAACACGTGATCTAAGCTCCCCTAGAATAGGTATCTCTTTAAGCTTCCTCTCATCGAGGAGATCCCATAGAACTCCTGGAGGCCTACTCCTACACCGTTGCACTCTCACAACCCTCCTAGGGGTTACTATAACGTCTACTGGCACATCATAGGGGTCCTGGGGTATCCTCTCTTCGACCACTTGGAGCTCGTGTACTGTGGTAGCTATAATCACATTGGGGTCTACGAGGTTAAGCTCTAGTAGTACTGCGTACTCCAACTCTCCATACCCCTCCCCCTTGCCGAGCCTCTCTCCACACTGGTTTACGACAACGCTACCCTCAACTATAAAGTCGATGTTCTTAATAGTGTTCACGAGATCCTCTAAGCTCCTGAGTTTAACTCCCATTTCAAAAGCCCCTCTTATCGTTGAGGCTCTCTCATAAAGGCTCCTCGGTATCCTTTTCGGGTCTAAGAGTAGGAAGCCCTCTCTAAGCCTTGGGGTTGGCATTAGGAGGATCTTACCTTCACTGAGAGCTCTAAGCCTAACCCATCTCTGCGGGCTATCCGGGTTTACCTTCACTACCCTAGCCCCCCTCCACTCAGGGGTCTCTGCTAGCATTCTAGCAGCTACTTCGGCTCCTTTGAAGTTAGGAATTCTACCGTGTGGAGGTGGTGGTAGAGCTACCTTCAACTCAACCAGCTTATCCCATACAAGTTTCCTTAGTAACGCCTTCTCCCTCCTAAAGCTACCTCCTCCTAAGTCTTCTAACAAGCTCAAGGCCCCCCTTGAAATCCATGGGGGAGGATACTAGGATGCCGTCAGCAACATCGTTACTGGCTTCTACTAGCTCTAAAGCCTCGTTGAAATCGTGTAGCTTCCACCTCTCCATCACTCCTAGTATCCTATCCCTGTTAGTATCCGTTATGAGCACCACGTAGGGGTATAGTTTGATGTTAAGCTTCCTAGCAACCCTACTAGTAGCCTCCATCTTCTCCACGCTATCCTTGTTAAGGTTGAGCACCAGGTAGAACTCAGCCCCCACCCTAAGCCTCCCCTCTATCTCCTCCAAGCTCTTCCTCAAGCTTAAAGTCAACCCCGGCTTTACCTTAGTACTAGACCTAGCTATACGGACAGCCTCCTCCGGTTCTACGTCTCTAACCACACTAGACCCCTCTATGACGTCCCCTCTAACAAAAGTCACCCTCTCAACGTTACATAGCTCAAGCCCCCTAAGGGTTGCCTCTAACGCTACACGGCTTACATCTATAACCCTGAGGTGGGCTATGACCCTGGTGTCCTCGAAGAGGTTTTTTATAACACAGCTTACTATGGGGGAGGGGAATCTAGATCTGCCCATGGGGGAGTCCGGCACATCTATCCAATCCACTAGATCCACGAGCTCCCTAACTCTGCCTAGTAGCTTAGCCCTACTACTAACGGGTTCTAGCTCGAATAGAACCTCCATATGCTAAATCCTCTAATGCTAGGATCTAGCAGAGCCCATATATAAGCCTATCATAGCTACTAGCATTAGCAGTAACACCCTCCTCTTATGAACTACAGCCCTCTCCCTTGTAGGGTTAGAGGTTAGACTTAAACCCTCTAGTAAAGCTAGAAGGTCTACGGGTAGTATTATAGCTAGGTATGGCACCACGTTAACAACACCTAGAGCTACCGGGGCGAGGCTTAGAAGTACTGCTAGGGTGTAGAGGGTTAAAGCTGTAAACGCTGCAATCCGAGCTCCATAGGTGTTAGCTATGGTTCTAACACCTACAACCCTATCACCTTCAACATCGACTATGCCTTTAGAAACCTCACGTCCTAGAACTGAGAGGAAGATCATAGACCAGAATATCGTTGACCTAACGTAATCCCCCCAACCCCAGGACCCCTCCATGTAATGACTTGCTAGCACCATACCGTAGAGTAGGGGGAAGGCTGTTAGAAAAGCCACTATAAGGTTACCTAGCACAAGATACCTCTTACCCCCCAGGTTGTAGAAATGTGCTAAGCCGAGGAACCACAGAGCTACTATCGGGGTTAACACGTGGGGTTCAATGTAGAGTGTTAAACCTAAACCTAACAATATAGCGACCACCGCAGCCCTCCACGCTAAGCTAACAGGTACAAGGCCTGAGGCTATAGGCCTCCAGGGGGCGTTAACCCTATCAGCCTCCACATCCACTATATCGTTAACAGCCATAATAGAGTATGCTATGAGAAGCCCGGCCAGGAATAGCGGGAAAACCTGGTCTACGGGTATGAGTAGAGGAGGCTCCCCCGAGATAACAGAAAAACCTAGGAACAACGCTAAAGCCCCCATAACCATGTTAACAGGCCTCCCTAACCTAACAAGGCCCACAACAAACCCGACCCAGCCCACCTACAACCCCTTAGAAGGTGAAGCAACCCTAGCTTAAAAGAAC
>JAJHQN010000080.1 GCA_020833325.1 Desulfurococcaceae archaeon
ATAGTACGATGGCTACGATGAGGGCATCCCTAATCCTCATACCGAGTCTGTAGATCAGCATACCGTATATCAACGCTATGGGCATGTAGAGCCATGTGAGGGTTGCAGCCTCAGGAGTTCCAGCTAGAAGGCTTGAACCAACGCTTAGGAACGCTGCGAGGACAAGGATTAAAGCTACCCAAACGTACGTTAGGAATATGTACCTAGCCGCTCTACCCATGAAGTTCTCGCTTATACTCATTACAGAGAGCCCGCCATACCTCGTACTAGCCATTAAAGCTAGGTAGTCGTGAACAGCGCCAATGAATATGTTTCCGAAGAGGACCCAGAGTAGCGGTAGACCCCAACCCCACGCCAATGCTATAGCGGGCCCCACTATGGGGCCTGCACCAGCTATACTAGCGAAGTGGTGGCCGTAGAGTATGTATTTATTAGCAGGCACGTAGTCTACGCCATCGAACTTAGACCATGCTGGTGTAATAGCGTTAGGATCGGCTTTAACAACCCTTCTTTCGAGGATATACCTACCGTGGAAAAGGTATGCCGCAACGTATATGATTAGAATTGTTATCGCTACGAGCACCGGGTTCATGTGCTACCACCCCCAACCCTTAGGATCTTAGCTCTAACAGTCTTCACTATAGCCTCAGGGACCTCTCCAAACCATAGAGCCGGACCTATGAGTATTGGTATCAGGGACACGTAGAAACCCATACCGAATATATTATCTGTGCCAAGCGATCCCTTGAAGAAGCCGTAGGTTAAGGGTATAGCGTATAATAGTATGCCGACGCCCGTTAGTATCATTCCAAGAAGTTTTCTGTACTCCACTAGCCCTCACCGCCGGCTTCTCTTTAACTATCCTTATAAGGGGTATATAAGCTTTACTCTGTAAAGGGTGTTGTGAGAAGCTACCCCTGCCTATAAAACCCCTTACACGAGATTAGGGGCTTGGAGTGCTAGGTGTAGACTATGGTTGAGTGGAGGCTTCTAATAGTACTGTTATCCCTTCTAGCTGGAGCCATGGTCATATGGTTCTTCTATTATAGGAGGAGGATGTTGAGATTCACGGTGGATATGGTGAAAGCTCTTGAGGATACGTTTAAGCCCGTTGATAAGAACTACTATCTGCTAGGCTACCTAGTGGGCTTTAGGGCTATCTACGATCTACCACGAAGCTCCCCCTTCAGGAAAGCCTACATACTATTAACCCTTATCCCGAGACACTCGCTACTCTACTACCCCATAGCCAGGTTTGTAACCATGAGGTTCGACAGGCTAGAGGTAGCTGTGGAGCCGAGAGCTAGGGTTGAAGAGGATTTCTACCTAAGAAGGCTCTCCTACATGGGGTTAGGTCTAGGCAGGGCCCCTGATACCACCAGTTTCCCGGTAAGGGAGAGAGTTCGAACCATAAATGGCTCCTTTGAGATCTACTACTCAAACCCAAGTCTTAAGAAGATAGTGCATTACATCTCGTCGAGTAACGTTAAGATCTACAGGGTTATCACTAGTAGAGAAGGACAGCTCATAAGCATCCTAACAGAAGCAAACCCGAAAACAGTTAAGGAGGTCTACGACATACTAGTGAAGGTTAGTGATATAACGTGTTAAAAGCATAACGTAATCCTCCTCCCTCATAGCAGGATCCCAGCTAAACACACTCCAGAACTGCGAGTGCGTTTAAAACTGGGAACCCCCAGCGAATGTATTGTAGCAGGGGGCTATGGGGATGAATGAAGCTCATAACCTACATGCCCGTACTTGTATAATAGTAAACTTTTAAAGTAGAGGGCCTAACCGTAGCCTAGGGATCTCCCCACTAGTAACCCCGAGGTTCTAAAGCTCATGTGTTTAAGAGCTTAACTGGAAGTTTAGTATAAGGGTGTATAGAGATTACGGGGAGGGTGGCTGTTAGGATTAGGAATCTTGTTAAGAGGTTTGGAAGCGTTGTTGCTGTTAACGGGTTGAACCTAGACATATACGATGGCGAGATATTCGGCCTCCTCGGCCCCAATGGTTCCGGTAAGTCTACAACGTTGCTCATCATAGCCACGGTCTACAAGCCCAGTGAGGGCGATGTTGAGGTTTACGGTTATAGCGTCACGAGGGATGGTGATATGGTTAGGAGGATTGTTGGTATAGCCTTCCAGGAGCCTAAGGCCTTATGGGTTGATAACCCGTACGAGCTCCTACTATGGCATGCGATGGTTGTTGGTTACAGTCTAGGGGATGCTAGGAGGGTTGTAAGGGAGGTTATGGAGGAGCTCGATCTATGGGAGCATAGGGGTAAGTTTATAGCTGAGCTTAGCGGTGGTACTAGGAAGAAGGTTGAGATAGCTAAGCTATTCATACAGAAGCCTAGGGTAGCTATATTCGATGAGCCTACAGCCCAGTTAGATGTAACCACTAGACACTTTGTGTGGGACAGGATTAAAGCTATGAGGGATGAGGGTTCGACAGTTATAATAGCAACAAATGACATGCTTGAAGCGGAGAGGCTCTCGGATAGAGTGGGCATAATATACAAGGGCTCCCTTAAGGCTCTCGGAACACCTGCTGAGTTAAAAGATAGGATACCTAGAGGGGATGTCATAGAGTTGAAGGTTGACGGGGTGATCGGGGGTGAGATAGTTGGAAGGCTCTCTGAGGCTTTAGAATCTGATAGAATATCCGTATCCAATGGGCTGGTGAGAGTGCATGTTAATAGAGGTGAGGAGAGGATAGCCGTAGCCATAGAGGTTCTCGCTAAGCACGGTATCAAGGTTAGAAGCGTATCAATGAGGGAGCCTTCCTTAGATGATGTGTTCTTCTACTTCACAGGGGCTAGGTTGAGGGAGGATGATAGTAGAGGATCTTAGGGCTCTAGCTCTCATAGCATTATGGGATGTTAGGAAGCTTGGGAGGTACAAGTTCTTCCTGGCAATGAGGTTTGCATGGTTCCTACTACAGGTTCTAGTGTTCGGGTTCATAGTAGCCCACATGGTTTCCATAAGGGGGCCCTATGGGCCTATAGACTACTATAAGTTCTACGTTGTAGGAGCTTACATGGCCGTGCTATTCTCAATGTCCATCATGAGGGGTCACGAGATTGTTGAGGAGCTGGAGGACGGGCTTATAGACTACCAGCTATCCCTTCCGATTAAGAGGAGGATTCTAGCTATTGGTAGAGCTCTAGGCGGTGGCATAGCATCCTTCACCTACTCACTACCAATGCTAATTGTATTAATTGTAGTCCTGGGGGTTTCAAGTGTACTACAGGTAGCCCTCCTAGCACTGGTGGCATTCCTATTCGCCTCAGGCCTTGTGGGAGTTGCTATGAGCATAGCCCTATGGCTTAGATCTGGGGATAAGCTAGACATACTAATGGGCATATCCGACTCCCTCCTGGTGAGGCTTAGCACCATATTCTATCCCATAGTAGCCCTAATACCTATAACCATCTACTACTACCTAGCCAAGGTCAACCCTGTAAGCCATGCTGTGGATGTGCTGAGAATAACAGCTATACCGGAGTACGCTCAAGGTGTTACCGTATCAGACCCTCTCATCATGGCCTCATATATAGCAGGGTTCACCCTAACATCAATCCTAGCTGCTATAACGTTGCTAGAGAGGAGGATAGAGGGGGGTTATGGGAGGTGATGTTTGGAGCCCCAGCATTCATGGTAGCCTACAGGGATCTACAGAGGTTCTGGAAGTACAGGTGGTGGCTCGCAGGCCTCATAGCCATGAACCTAGCGGATCTATTCATATTCGCTATAGTGTTTAGAGGTATTGTTAGGAGAGAGGTAATACCAGACTACTTCCACTTCCTAGCCCCAGGTATAGCTTCTATAGCTGCTTTCGCAGCAGCGTTCACCATCGGGAGGGAGGTTATGATGGAGCTCAGGAGAGGGTTCCACCACTACCTACTAAGCCTACCAATATCGAGGGTCGACCTCGTACTAGGAAGGATCCTGGGAGGTGTTGTGAGAGGTGTAATATACCAAATGCCATTCCTAGCACTCCTAGTGATACTAACAGGGATGGTGAGCCCAGCCCTAGCTCTAGCCTTAATAGTGACAATCATGGTCTCAGCCTCCATGTCAAGCCTATCAATAGCCCTATCAACAGCCGTTAAAAGCCTTGAAATGCAGGCAACAATAAGGAGTATAACGTACTTCGCAATATTCTTCCTATCAAACGTATTCTACCCCGAGAACGTGCTAAAAACAAGATTCCCCGAACCCCTCTACACAATAATAGTCAATAACCCAATATCGATAGCCACAAGCATATACAGGATGATATTCACACCAGAAATCATACAAGATACACACCAAGTGGAAGTACTCCTAGCAAAACTAACACTATGGACCATAACGCTGGTAGTGGTAGGAGCTATACTCTACGATAGAAACCTAAAGGGTTAAGGTTACTCAAAAAGTCGTCTAGAGGGACGATATGGGGTAAAGCCTAAACACCCCCTCATCCACCTAAGACCATGGGGGCCCACAGCGGGGAAATAGGAATGCAGCGATAAGCTAGGACAAAGCCCCATAGTGTTGAACTCAATACATGGGGTTGAAGGTAACTAGAGCTCACACAAGCCTCCTGCCTACCTCCTCAAGGTAGTACTCTGCATCACCTGGGTCCAGGCCGTGTGACTCTAGGATCCTAGCTATGGCTTGAAGCTTTTCCTCCAAGCTCACATTAGACAGGCGTTTAACAGCCTCCTCAACCTCCTCAAGCACTTTGAACCTTAGGTTAGAGTACTCCTTCAAGGGCCCTGGAGCGTACTCCAACTCTCTCACATCGACATCTTTGAATGCTACGTAAACCCTTCTAACCATATCAGGCCTCCTGGTTCTACCAAGGTACATTAAGGGTTTGTAGAGTCTAAGATCCCATAGTCCTTTAAACTCCTCCCTCGCATAGGCTGCTTTAACCTCCCCGATGAATAGATCGTGGTCCCCTGTTTTAATAATATCCATAAGTGTAAGCTCTAGGGCTGCGGTAGCCTCCAAGACTATGGGGGCTCCCAGCACGTCACCCTTCACTATTGTGAACCCAGCAACCTTCAGCTTCCCCGGATAGAACCTCTCAGAGACATCTCCTAGGAGGGGTGTCCTATCAACGTACTTGAAGTCCAATAGGTTTAATGCGAAGATCCTGGAGCTCCTTACAAGTTTGTACGTGAACCTCTCAGGAGCAATAGCGACACCCACGAGGAACGGCTTGAAGGATAGCTGTGTCCACCAAGCTGCTAGCATTCCTCCAACCCTACCGTTAAACTCGCTCGTGACGAAGGCTGGGATTACAGGGTATAGGAGTCTCTCAGCTTCACCTAAATCAATCCTTCTAAGCTCCCCTACCAACCCTCTCCCACCTTATGATCTCTACGGGGCAGTTCTCAACAGCTGCTATCACGCAATCCTCAAGGTCACCCCCTACAAGGCCTTCAGATGGGTTGTCCTTGGAGCTCCTCCACTGTACCTTCACAGCCGCCCTGCCATCCTCACGTGTTATCTCGAAGACCTCAGGGCATAGTACGGTGCACACCATCTCTGATACGCATGCTTCACGAGGTTCTATGTAAACCCTTATTGCCACCTCACATCCCCAGTGGAGTCTCCAATCTACCATTAAAGCTTATCTATTTTAAAGCTGAGACAACTACTGGGTTCTGGTGTTGGGTTGTTGAGTGTGTATGAGGAGGAGATTAACGGGTTTATCTACAGGGAGTACAGGCCTCTTGGTAAACCTAGGTTTCTCGTGATAGGCCTCCCCGATGTTGGGCTTGTGGGTGAAATAGCGGCTGTCCATATGATAAGAAGCCTTGGTCTAACCGATAGCGTTGGCGTCGATAGCTACACCCTGCTCCCACCTGTAGCTGTTATCAGGTCTGGTGAAAGCCTATGCCCCATCAGGGTCTACTCAGGCGGCGACATAGCGGTTATGGTGACCGATATAGCCTTATCCCCTAGGGCTATCGTGCCCCTTGCTCTCTCGATAGTAGAGTTTGCAAGGCTTAGGGGGGTTGAGACCCTCATAGGTGTGACCGGTGTTGCTAACCCTGAGAGGGCTGAGATGGAGAAACCTAACGTGTACTGGCTCTCTAGCACAGTTGAAGCTTCAAACATAGCTTTAAAGGTGCCAGGCATTAGGAGGGCTGAGGAGGGCTACATAGTAGGCCCCTACGCCATAATCCTCAAGG
>JAJHQN010000027.1 GCA_020833325.1 Desulfurococcaceae archaeon
AAACATAAACCCTAGAAAGATCCCCCTCACCAACAAAAGCACTAACAACAGAATCCTTCAACCTCTCAATTAAAACCTCACCACGAGGATCCCTAAAGAGAATCCTACCACGAGAAACCCTAACATACCGTTTAACCTCACTAAGGTAACCTTCGACCACGTCGACAACATCCACTTGTTTCAAGAGAAGCAAACCTCCCTGAACTCCAAGGTTAAGTAGTACAGAGGTACAAGCTTAAGAACTTATCCATGCTAACTTTTCACTAGCAATTCCCACGTTAGAGGTAACCTTTAATTCCATTGAGCGAATTCCTAGGTCTCTATCAAGCTTCCACCTCAACGTTCCTACACATGAAACTCGTATTAGGTGTATTAGCATAATAATGGATATGTACCATGTATAGCATCAAACCCCCCTACTTCAAACACTCTTCATAGCCTTGGCCTAAAGTTTTTGATCTTAGCTCTTGCTAAAAGCTACGAGCTCCGGGCTTCCATCTATGTGATCTCCCCATCAACTTCCTCTTGACCTAAGCTTGGAAACCCCTAATTCTAGGTAGCACTCCTGAGGGTCTCCTCTGGCAACACTAGGCCATTTAAAATCCACCAGGCTAATATCAGCTAGAGTTCTACTCCGGGGTCTGGTATGAATGAAGTTTAAGATGTTCATATGAAAAGCCTATATGTGCAGAGGGGGTAGTAGAGGGGAGGTTTGCTAAGGTAACTTTGGAGTTATGGGTGGGAATTATTAGGTGGTGGGCCCGCGGGGATTCGAACCCCGGACCTCCGCCGTGTAAGGGCGGCGTCCTAACCGGGCTAGACGACGGGCCCTCCCTTGCTTTTTTATTTGTTTTGGTGTTTATAAGGTTTTCATTTGCTCTCCACTTCCTTCTGGGTGGTTGTTTTTTGGAGAGGGTTGTTGTTTTCGATGTTGATGGTGTTCTTGTTGATTCTAGTGCTAGGTTTAGAGCTTGTCTTGAGGAGGTTGGTTTGCGTAGTTTGGCTGAGGCTAGGGGTTTTAGGAGGAGGGTTTTTTGGGAGTGTTTTCTCTCTAGCAGGTATATTTACCTTGATAGGGTTAGGGTTGAGTATGCTAGTCTTGCTAGGTCTTATGCTGAGAGGGGTTTTAGGGTTGTTGTTGTTACTGGGAGGCCTAGGAGTATGGAGGTTGAGACTTTGGCTCAGTTGAGGGAGGCTGGTTTGGAGGGTTTGGTTTCCGAGGTTTTCTTCCGGGGGGTTGGGGATTATAGGGGTGATAGTGTGTTTAAGGTTGAGGTTTTAAGGAGGCTTATGTCCAGGTATGTTGTTGAGGTTGTTTACGATGACTCGGAGGATGTTGTGGAGGCTTTGAGGAGGGAGTTTCCGGGGGTTAAGGTTGTATTGGTGCCTCCTCCCTAAGCTTTCCAAGACTCTAGATACCTTCTCTGCTCCTCTGTAAGCTCGTCTATCTCAACACCCATAGTCTCTAGTTTGAGCCTTGCCACCATCTCATCCTGCCCTGGTGGTATATCGTAGACTCTCGGCTCTAGTTTACCCCTATTCTCCCTAATATACAGTACGGCTAAGGCTTGGTTGGAGAAGCTCATATCCATAACCTCGCTTGGATGCCCTTCAGCAGCCACTAGGTTCACAAGCCTCCCCTCCGCTAGGAGGTATAACCTCTTCCCGTTCTTCAAAACGTACTCCTCAACGTAGGGTCTTAGCGTTCTCCTGGAAACGCTTATCCTTTCCAGATCTTCTACGCTAACCTCCACGTTGAAATGACCTGCGTTTGCGAGTATCGCTCCATCCTTCATCTCTAACATGTGCTCAGCCCTTATAACATCCCTGTTACCAGTTGCTGTAACAAGTATATCCCCGATCCTCGCAGCCCTAGCCATGGGCATTACCTCGAAACCATCCATAACAGCCTCTAAAGCCCTCACAGGGTCAACCTCAGTCACTATGACCCTAGCCCCCATACCTCTAAGCCTCATAGCAACACCCCTACCAACCCAACCATAGCCTGCGACAACAGCTGTCTTCCCAGCTAGAAGCATGTTAGTAGCCCTTAGTATACCGTCAACAGTGCTCTGACCAGTCCCATACCTGTTATCGAAGAGGTACTTGGTCCTAGCATTGTTAACAGCTATAACAGGGTATAATAGCCTCCCAGCTTTCTCCAAAGCCCTAAGCCTTATAACCCCCGTTGTAGTCTCCTCCGTGCCACCCCACACCTTTAAAGCTCTATCTCCGAGCTCCTCGTGGAGGGTTACGTGGAGATCGCTACCATCATCCATGACTATATCCGGATCCCTCGAACCAACAACCCTTATAGCCCAGAAGTACTCATCACTACTCATACCCCTCCAGGCGAAAACACTAACACCATCCTCTACAAGAGCAGCTGCAACATCATCCTGCGTTGATAGAGGGTTGCAGGGTGCTAAGCTAACACTAGCACCCCAAGCCTGGAGCGTCCTAACGAGGACGGCAGTCTCCTTAGTGACATGGAGGCTAGCAGATATCCTAACACCTTCAAGAGGCCTCTTACCAGAATACATATCCCTAAGCTTAACGAGAACAGGCATATGCCTCTCAGCCCACTCTACCTGAATCCTACCCCTCCCGGCTAAACTCAAATCCTTAACCTTAAACTCCAAAACGACACACCCCCCACGCAAACCCAGTGTTCTTTAAAAGACCTCGCTAAACCCTTATAGGCGTATGGTGTATAGCTTTGGGGAGGAGGAAGAGGAAGAGAGTTAAGGTTAAAAAGAGGGTTGTACCTAAGACTCTGCTAAGATACTTCCAATGCCCCGTATGTAGCTCTATGACTCTAACAGTTGATTTCGAGAAAAGCGACTCAGCCGGGATGAAAATGGCTGTTGTAACATGTGGAACGTGCGGGTTCCACTGCAGGTTTGAGGTTAGCTATAGCGCGGAGAGGATAGATGTTTATAACAGGGTGGCAGACCTAGCCTATGAGGGTAAGTTGGAGGAGATGTGTGGAGCTGAGGGTGCTGGAGTTGGAGGGGAGCTTGAGAGGAAAGGTTTGGAGGAGTATGGTGGAGAAGAGGAGGGAGGGTAGACTTCACTTCACCCTCATAGACCCTGATAAAACCAGCCCCTCCGAGGCTGAGAGGATAGCTAGGATAGCTAGGGAGGCCGGCTCTGACTTCATCCTAGTAGGGGGAAGCCTGGGGGTGTCACCTGAGGCTACAGACTCTGTGGTGGAGGCTGCTAAGAGGCAGGGTATGCCAACCATAATATTCCCGGGGGCCCTCAACAACGTCTCTAGGAGAGCTGATGCAGCCCTCTTCCTAACCATAATAAATAGCGATGACCCGTACTACCATGGGATAGCCCAGGTTCAAGGGGCCATGATAGTCCTATACCACGGCCTCGAACCTATACCCACATGCTATGTGATAGTAGGCTATGGGGGCACAGCTGGGTTCATGATCAGAGCTAGGCCTATACCATATGATAAGCCGGAGCTGGTGGCTGCCCACGCCCTAGCATGCTCCATGATGGGGTCTAAGATAGTATACCTTGAAGCTGGGAGCGGGGCTCCGAAACCCGTGCCCCCCGAGGCTATTGAAATGTCTAGGAACATGATAGCAATGGCTGGGTTGGAGACCTTAATAATAGTGGGTGGGGGTGTTAGGAGCGAGGAGACAGCTAGAATGCTAGCCAGATCCGGGGCTGACGGCCTGGTAACGGGGACTATAGCTGAGGAGAGCCCGGAGCTCCTAGCGAGTATAATCAGGGCTTTCAAGGAGTCTTAGCACTAATAACCTCCAGATCCCCTATAAACTCCTCGGAGGGCTTTATTAGTGGATAGGCTGAGGGGGCACAGGCTACGGATACTCAGCATAGCGTTAACGCTAATCCTAATGGGGGGCTTCGTTAAGACAGCCGGGTACATTATGTTCAGCTCTAAAGCAGTCCTAGTCGATGCTATAACCTGTATAGCTACAGCCTTAGGTGGGTTCGTCGTGTTAATAGCTACCAGAGCTTCCCTAAAACCCCCCGACCTCGACCACCCCTACGGCCATGAGAGGGTGGCCTACGGAGGCCCCCTAGGCGTCCTAGTTATATACGCTCTCTCAGCAGGCTTCTCAGCTGCCATGCTAGGAGCTCCTGAGCCGTATAACGTTGACTGGAGGGCCTCGATAACAGCCTTAATTGGAACATCTCTCTACATGCTAGCCATCGTGGTTGCAAGGCTAGACCCCATAGGGGGTTCAATCCTAGCTGTATTCACCTTCTCAGAGGTTATAGAGGGCCTCGTATCTGCTGGGGCCTCCTATGCTGGGGCAACCCTATCATATGTTATAGACTATCTAGGAGGCCTTGTAATCCTAGCATACCTACTACTATCCCTAGTAAGGGAGACGAGGAAGGTTGTGGATGAGCTCTCGGATATTGTAGAGAAAGGTTTAATGGAGAACGTGAGAAGAGTTTTAGAGGAGAGAAGGTTTAAAGTGAAGAGCTTGAGAGTGAGAAGAGTGATACCTGGGAAGTACCATGGGGATGCAACGGTAGAAGCACCATGCGATATGCCGTTAGAAGTTGCAAACATACTAGTAGATGAGATAACAGATATGCTGGCTAGGAACAACATAGACTTAACAGTACACATAGACAAGATGAGATTGAAGGAGTGCAACCAACGCTCTCAGCCTGCCACGAGCTAAACACACGATATGAGTTACTCTCAACGCCACCCCTAGGCCCCCTCACCGTAGAAGCTCGACCCCCGCTAGCCAGGGGCTTCACAGCCCTATAGATCTCAGAAACCTAGGGCTACCAGCTAGTAATCACAAGCTCTGAGGCTTGAATACCACCGTGCTCTACGTGGTGGAGTTTTAAACCTAGAAACACCTAGTGATAGTGAGGTTAAGGTAACTGCAGGTATTCATGGATATTTAAATTTGATGACAAAACTGTAACAGACTTTGTCTGCTGTTTCAAGTTTTACACGGGATTTGCATAGGTTGATGTTATCTTATGTAGGAGTGTAACGTTTAAACCCCCCGATACTCTACACTCTAGAGTAGAGCCCGCCCTCCACCGGGGAGGGCGTGGTGTTAGAGTTAAGATGCGGAGGTTCCCCCGCGACAAGTAACCCGGGTGGTGTGATTTCCCACGCTTTAGAGCTCGTGGAGGCTCCGTCTTTCATAGTCTCTATTAGGGTTCCTGCTCCTAGTATCTAGACCTTCGTATTTTAGCTTTCAGGGTTAACTATGTGGGGAGGGCTAGCTGTTGAGGGCTAGGCGTAGGAAGGGTGGTGGGCGTAGGTTTCTCCTGCTCCTAGCTGGTATTGTGGTTCTAGTGGTTTTTGTTAGTGGTGGCCTTATAGCCTATAACATGCTATCGGGTAGGTGCGATCTAGGTGTTTTAGAGGGTTTTGGTGGGGTTAGAGTTTACTTTGATGAGCAGTCTAGCCTTCTGCCTAATCTTAGCCTTGTAGCAGTGGGGCCTGAGAGGGCTAGGTATGAGGTTTACGTGTTCTACGATCTCTACTGCCCGTTTTGTGCTTGGGAGTTCTACGAGAGCCTTCCAATACTCCTAGGTTACTCTAGTAGCGGTAAGATTAAACTGTACATGGTAGACACTATATTACACCGGGAGGCTAGAGAGTCTCACGGGCTGTTAAGGAGCGCTGTGGGCTCTAACGGATCGTATTTTAAAGCCCTATACCTAGCCTCCTGCAGGCTACATGTTAACGGTAGGGTTCCCGACGCTAGTTATATGAGAGATGTTCTAGGTAAGCTTAATGTAACAGTATCCGATAATGTGGTTAGAATTGAGATTGCTAAGGCGCAGCAGGTGACAGAGGGGGCCTTAAGGCTTCTTGCAACGTTATACGGTAGCCCAGCCTACGTAGGCACCCCCACCATAGTGGTCTACGATTCAGAGTTTAGAGAGGTTAGAGTATTGCTACCGGGCAGGGTGGAGCCTGAGAGGATAGACTTCGCGCTTAGAACACTACCTTAAGAGACAACCTAGCTAATAGACTTGATTAACTTAGAGCCGATAGGAGGGAATTAAGATTTAAAGGTTCTAGGTTAAGCTAGTTGGGTGGAGGTGTGAGTTGTGGCTGAGGCTATCGTGATGGTTAACGTTGATATCGGTAAGGAGGACGAGGTCTTCAATAAACTCCTTGAACTACCTGAGGTTAAAGAGGTTTACATGGTTTACGGTGTCCACGACCTCGTAGTGATTATAGAGACGGGGGATATGGATTCTATGAGGGCTCTTATAACACAGAAGATTAGGAAAATCGATGGTGTTAAAGGAACGATAACCAGTATTGTTATAAGGAAGCAGGTTAAACGTTAGATATGAAGCTGGTATCCCTAGCCTTAGATAGTGTTGATAGTCTACACTCTGGGTGCACAACACATTTCTCCATCCTACTCCTTAAGAGCCTAGCTGGGAGGGTTAGGTTAGCCGATCTACCCCTCCTGGTAAGGCTTAACCCAGGAGTTCCATGGAAGACTAGGGGTAATGGAGCTGTTGTTCTAAGGCTACTCTACGACGGGGAGCTCGGGGAGCTTCTAGACGTAGCCTATAACCTAGCCCTAGAGTACTCCGGGGGAAAGCGTGATGTAGGCGTGGTTATCTACAAGGGGGAGCCTTGGGGTGTTGAGAGGCTTAGGTGGATTTACATAAGAGCCCTCACATCAATTGTAACCCTCGACGTTGCCACCTCAACCTTAGATAAACTGGGGGGTTTACATGCTGGTGGTAGAGGTGTTATAGGGGCTACAGCTTCCCTCGCAGCACTAGGGCCTGGTGATGATTTCACATTCGAGCTCCTAGCCTACAGGGATCCGAGCCTGTGGGGGTCTGAGAGGTGTGTTGATAGACTTAAAGCTCTACACATTGAATCCATGTTACCTCCATGCACTTTCTACAATGTAGACGTGTTAACCGGGGAGTTTATATCATCTCCAGGTGGGAGCGACCCGGTGCTAGCAGGGTTTAGGGGTAACTGTTTAACCCAGCTCTTCGAGTACTCTAAAGTCCTCTGCGAGAAGCCGCACTTCTGGGCTTTATTCAGGACTAACCAGCATACGGACGCCCACCTGGTAGAGTTGGATGAGCTAGCCCCCTACAACACTGGATATGTTGAGGCTGTCGTAGATGGGGAGCCTGAGGTGGTAGAGGGTAGCCATGTTGTTGTAAGAGCGTCCGCGAAACTAGGTGATGTAGACCTTGTATTCTATAGGGAGACAGGTCCGCTTAATAGGGTGGCTAGGATGCTAATGCCAGGCGATCGTGTTAGGGCGCTAGGCTCTCTAAGACCTTACAAGCCTAGAGGTGTTAGTGTGATTGCCGTGGAGAAGCTCTGGGTTTTAGAGGTTGCTAGGAGGATAGTAGAGGTTAACCCTAGATGTCCGCGGTGTTCTGCTAGGTTGAAGAGCGCTGGTTTAGGCAAGGGGTTTAAATGCGAGAAGTGCGGCTACGAAGCCAGCGGTTTAAGTAAGATTAGGGTTGAGATGGGGAGAAGGTTAACACCAGGAGTATATGTTACATCAAGGCTTAAACACCTAACGGCACCACCGGGTAGGAGGAGGTTGGAAGGTCTGAAGCCCCCCTTGAACCTAGATGTTGGAGACGTGTTATTCTCTGAAGCCCACCCAGAACCTCCTAGAGCTCTTAGGGATTTAGAGCTCTCAATGGGGGAGCCCGGCCTTCACAGTCTAAGCACCATTTAGTAACCCCTCTGTTTCCTCTGGATCCCACCTGTTTTGTATATCCTCTCCCTAAGCTTTCTACTAAACCCCGATGCTAGTATCTCCCAGGCTATGGTTGATATCTCCTCCTCGGAGGCCTCTAGAACTCTATACCTCTCCGAGTTTATGGCCTCTCTTAACGCTATGAGGTGTACGCATGTTGGCTGTCTTGTAAGGCTTCTCGTGAAAGAACCACAGCTACAGTATAGGTTCTCTACTAGTAGGTAATCGCTTCTAGGGCCTATATAAGCCCATAGCTTAGCCCTCCTACTCAATAGTATAAATCTGTTAGAGTAGCCTAGAGCTCTAACCTTAGCCCGGTCATATCTCCCTGTTGACGCTATAATGCTCTCCTCAACGTCTACTCCTTCTACGCTCAAACCTTAGCACCTTGTAACCGCACTTTCTAAAACCTACTACAATGTAGTCCGCATAGCCTATGAAGAGCCCTGTCTCCACAACGCCCGGGATACTTCTTAGAGTTGTCTCCAGAGCCTCGGGGTCCCTCACACCGTTCACGTGAACATCTACTATAACACCGCCCCAATCGCTTACAACAGGGCCCCTCTTCCCGGAACCCTCCCTAGGTGATGCTTTAAAACCTAGGCTTTCAAGAGCTCCTAGGATTAGAGGAGCGTAATCCCTGACAACCTCAACGGGTATAGGCCTCCTAGAGCCTAGCACATCTACAAGCTTATCCTCCGATGCTATGAATATGTTAACACTACTATTAAAAGCTAAAATCTTCTCCCCCAGGAGAGCTCCGCCACCACCCTTAACCATATTACCACTAGGATCCACCTCATCAACACCGTCAACGTAGACGTCAAGAGGCCCCCGAGGGGGGTATAGCACGTTAAAACCAAGCCTTGAAGCCCTAACAGCAGTATCAATACTGGAAGCTACAACAAGCCACGAGCCAGAGTAACCCCTAGCAAGGTCCATGAAGAAACCAACAGTATGCCCTGTACCAAAACCAATAAGCCTAGGAGGTTTGAGGGTAGAGAGGAGCTCCAAAGCACCCCGAGCGGCCTCAAAAGCTGGATCGCAAGACAAGAGAGAGCACCCTGAAATTCTAGAGTGGACGTGGGGAGGCTTATAAAGAACCCCTCAGCTTCCACTGGAACCCACAAAGGTGGGAAAGAAGGGAGTGGGGAGGCTAAAACTAACGCTAAGAGGAACTCGGACCCCTTAAATTCAAATGCAGAAAGCCCTAGGTAGTAGCAAACACTGTTAACCATATCTAGGAGTAACAAAGAAATAAATTATACAAACCCAATTAGTTAAAACAATCAAATCGAGGAAAATACAACATGGAGAACTAATATAAAACATAGTTGTCTTAAAGCTCTCCAGAAGAAATAGAGGGGTCCCGGATTATAGTGCTCGACTAAAGCTTCTAGGATCTCGTTGGCCGTGAAACGAACTCTACGACGTCCAAGGCCCGCAGGCTCCAAGCCGGCCGCCCTACCGGGGGCTAGCCTTCTCTCAGCGAACCAGCCTTGGGTTTCGAACTCCACCGCTCACCGTATAATGTATGGCTAGGAGGGTGGTTGTGGTGTTGCTGGTTTGAAGGGTTCAAGCTTCTTACTTTTCCTCTCTTACCTATGTTAATTAACCTTAGTCTCTCATAGTATAAGTGGTTGTGGTGTTGCTGGTTTGAAGGGTTTCTATGTTAGGGTTTTGGAGCTCCCCGGTGGTGTTATGGCGAGTATTGTTGATGAGGAGGTTTTGGGTGTTAGGGTTTACGATAGGGATAGGGGGGTTGTTATAGATGTTAGCCGGGAGTTCTACGGTGGGGCCCTTGTGGGGGAGGAGGATGTTTTAAGGTATTTTGAGGACTCCGATGTTTTGATCCTGGTAGGCTCTAGGGTTGTTGGTATGGCTGTTGAGAGGGGTTTGGTTAACCCCGATGCTGTCCTAAGGGTTGGTAGTGTTGAGTACGTTCAGGTTGTTAAGGTTCTCTACTAGTCTAGGCTAGCGGGGCTTCTCAGCAGCACTACTTCCACCTCTTCGCCTTCATCGAAGCCTTCTCTGTTCTCGGGTACAATGAGTATCCCGTTCCCCCTGATTAGTGTGCTTAGGATACCGCTCCCTGTCAGCGCTAGGGGTTCTACGAGGGTTCTACCCTCCTTGGTGTAAACCCTTACTCTAACATAGCTCCTAGTGTTTATAGGTGTTGTAACCCTCCTCGTTAAAACCCCCTTGATTCTAGGTTTAGGCTCCTCCCCGGCTCCAACCATGTGTAGTAGTACTGGTTTAACCAGAGCCTCGAAACCCATTATCGATGCTACTGGGAACCCGCTTAGCATGAAGACTGGTTTGCCTCCAACCACCGCTACGCTATTAGCTCTACCAGGCCTCATTAGAACTCCGTGTATTAGGAGCTCTGGATTTAGGGATTTAACTGCTTCAACTGTGTAGTCAACCTTGCCGACTGAAGCTCCCCCGGTTGTCAGTATAGCATCATATCGCTCCAGGGCAGCCTTTAGGGTATCCCTTATTGCTTCAAAATCGTCCTCTAGTATACCTATATACTCTGGGGTGAAACCGTAGAGTTTGAGTAGGCCCTCCATGGAGTACCTATTACTATTAACTATGAACCCCTTCTTAAACACGGACTCGGCATTAACAACCTCATCTAGCTCCACCAACTCCCTCCCAACACATGCTATAGCAACCCTTACATCGTATACCTTAACCTTCTTAAGCCCAAGCGATGCTAGGACAGCCACATCCCAAGGCATAAGCCTCACACCCCTACGAACCAAAACCTCCCCCGCCTTAACGTCCTCCCCAACCCTAGACACGTTACCTAGAGGTGGCACAGGCTCCAGCACCTCAACAACATCACCAAACCTCCTAGTCTTCTCATACATAACAACAGCATCTGCGCCTGGAGGTAGAGGGGCTCCCGTAGAAATCTCCACAGCCTCACCTTCTCCAACACTATAAGCTGGAGTCTCACCTACACCAATAAAACCCTTAACTCTAAACACTATAGGGTTACTAGGAGAGGCTCCAAAGGTGTCTCTACTCCTAACAGCGTATCCATCAACAACAGCTCTGTTAAAAGGCGGCACATCGAATGGAGCTATAATATCTTCGGCCACATAACGGCCTAAAGCATCACCAACAGGGACCTCCACGATAGAAGGCCTACGCCTCACAAGGGCCTTAACACTATCAACAGCTTGATCTAAAGGCGTTAACTCCTTAAAACCACCATAGCCCAAGAGAGTACACCGCAAATGTGGATTGGAGGGGAACCTAATAGAGTTAAACATAAACTCCTAGGATCTGAGAGTGCCAGCTCGAAGCTAGGTCTTAGGGTATTAACATTATATTAAAACCTCGCCTAACCATAATACTCTATGGTATCATAGGATTGGAGGGCGTTCTCCAGATGCCACAGGTTTCAATGGTTGATATTACCAGGAAGGATGTGGTTTACAGGGAGGCCACAGCTTCTGGTAGGATAATATTGAAGGAGGAGACGGTGAAGAGGATTCGTGAAGGTTTAGTTGAGAAGGGCGACGTTGAGAGTGTTGCATCTATCGCAGCAATCCTAGCTGTTAAGAACACCCCCAGCATCCTACCCCTATGCCACCCTATACCAATAACAGGGGTCAATGTAAACTTCTCCTATGGCAGTGACTACGTTGAGGTTAGAGTTACTGTTAAAGCTAAAGCTGAGACAGGCGTTGAGATGGAGGCTCTCACAGGAGCCGCTGTAGCCCTCCTAACCATATGGGATATGGTTAAGAAGTATGAGAAGGACGAGGAGGGCCAATACCCGTATACCAGGATTGTCGACTTAAAGGTTGAAAGTAAGGTTAAAAGCCGTTTACCTAACACCACTATCTCCTAGCTCATATGGTTGTTCGCGGCATCCAATACCCCTATTCTTATTCATGCCATAGGCATACTCATCTGGAAGAATGTGCCTAGACTTCTATCCCCTAGACTTTTACGAGGTCTACTGTTCCCTATACAGTTTATATTATCTATATAGTTCTACTGTGCTAACGTTTAAATTCTGGTAGGCTTCCTAGTCTCACCCGGTGTTGCCTTGTGAGTGCTCTTAGCTCGCCTAGCCTAGGAGGGTTTCCGTATAGAGCTGTTGTTGCTCTAATAGTAGCATTACTTGTGCTACCCGGATTCGCAGTCTCCGGTGGAGGGTCTTCCGCCTCGACTATGCAAAGTGATTCTGAGAAGTTGAGGGTTGTTGTTATAAGCGTTGATGCTGCTAGGTTCGATCGCCTCCTTCTACTTGCTTCACAGGGCCACTTACCGAATATCGCTAGGATGTTATCCAATGGAGTTTACTCTAACATGGTTGTAGTGTTCCCCACCGCTACAGCTGTAAGCCACGCTGCCATATCCACTGGGGCTCCCCCAGGCGTTAATGGCATTGTTGGTAACTCTATACACCTGCCTAACACAACTATTACAACAACGAGATCGGGCTTCGACGGCCGCCTTCTAAGATCTGAGCCCATATGGGTGGCCGCGGACAGGCAAGGTGTTAGAACGATAGTGGTCTCATTCCCCCAGAGCACGCCTCCAGCCTGGAATGTGACGAGATCCCTCCTCTTCAACATATACGATGCCTCCGTGGGAGGGCTTACTTTCTCTACACTATACACTACGAATAGGAGTGTAGCGGCCGCCACCTACATAAGCTTCGAGGAGGCTAAAGGGTGGGCTAACGTAGATAGGGCATTCGGGTACGTCGTTAAAGCCCTGGAGTCGAGCATTAGGGTTGGTGATACAACATGGTTCCTATACCTAGCTGACCTGGATGGTGACGGAGCCTACGATAGGGTGGCAATAGCCCCCGAGAAGGATCTAGCTAAAGCCTACGCCATACTACGTGAGGGTGAGTGGAGCAAGCCTATAAACGCAACGGTAACAGCTGGTGGTAGAACGTACACAATAGCACCTCTCTTCAAAGCAGTAAAGCTAAACCCTGTAGGCGACTTCAGACTCTACAGGGGGACTACGAGGCCTCTTGAGACACCATGGTTTAACAACGTAGAGGCGGCTAGAAGCGTCTGGAATAACGTTATAACTAAGACGAGCACCTTCACGGATGGAGACTGGTTCGGCCTTACGAGAGGTTGGTTCGATGAGGAGACGTACATGGAGACAGTCTACTACACCAACAAGTTCTTCATGGAGTGGACCCTGTTCATGATGAAGAACTACGATTGGGATCTAATCCTCACCTACACACCTGTAGTTGATAACGTATACCATCAATTCCTCGGGCTCACGGACCCCTCAATGCCATACTATAACGCTGAGAAGGCCAAATACTACTGGGAGCTCATAGTGAGAACCTATAAGATGGTAGACGAGTTTGTAGGAGCAGTGCTTAATAACGTACCTCCGAGAACAGCGGTTATAATGATATCAGACCACGGCCAGGTGCCCGTTAAGAAGATAGTTCACATAAACGGGATACTCTACAATAGAGGCTACATAGCTGTTGACGAGGCCTTCAGGGTCGACGTTAGAGGTACTAAGGCCTACGCCTCATGGCACTCCCACATATTCATTAACCTAGCTGGGAGGGAGGCTCAAGGTGTGGTTAGGGCAACGGAGTACAGCTCCCTAGTCGAGGAGGTAGTTAGGATGCTAAGAGAGTACAGGGATCCGGATACAGGTGAACGAGTGTTCGACCTAGTCCTCACAAGGGAGGAGGCGGAGATCCTAGGCCTAGGTGGTGAGAGGACAGGCGACATAGTCTTCGCGTTAAAACCAGGTTACACTAGCTCGACGGCATTGGTGAGAGATAGGGCTACGGGTAGAGCCGTTGAGATAGCACCAGCAACACCCCTGGTAACGGTTACAGGAGACCACGGACCCCACCTTCCTCACTATAAGGAGCTCCACGGAGTCTTCCTAGCAGTAGGCCCCGGTATCAGCGGAGGCTACCTAGGCGCAGTCTCATCACTACAAGTGGCACCTACGATAGCAGCATTATTAGGCATAAAACCGCCATCAGACTCTAAACACTCACCCATACTAACAGTTAAGGAGGTGAAGACAACTATTACCGCTACCGTTACAAACGTTCTTACAACGACAATGGTTACAACTAGAGAGGTTACAACTACTACTGTTAGAGAGGTTACTAGAACCACAACTCTAACAGATGTTAGGACCACCACTATGGTAGAGCAGAGGACTGCAACAGTGTTTAACACGTTAACGCAGACGAGCCCTGTTACGGTCACAGAGTCTAGGTTGGATGTGGGGACTGCCGGGTTAGTGGCAATCGCCATGCTGCTAGCTGGGCTTGTCGTGGGCTTCCTCGTGTTTAGGAGAGGGTAGCTTTAACTCCTACACCCCCTACCTTAAATCCTTCTTTTTAACTATCCTGCCTCCCGCTACTACTACTAGTGTTTTGTTGTAGCCCCACGTGTAGCCTATCCACTTGTAGTTCTCCATATCCCATACTACTAGGTCTGCTCTATACCCTTCCTTCACGGCCCCTACTCTATCGTGTATGTTTAAGCTTTTCGCAGCGTTTATTGTTGCTGCTGCTAGTGCCTCTAGTGGTGTTAGTTGTAGTATGTATGGTGCTATGTCCATTGCTGTTTGCTGTAGTGGTGTCATGTTGTTTGGGTTGTAGTCCGATCCTATCGCTATCGTGGCCCCCGCTTCCCTCAGCCTGGCTACCGGTGGTCTCGCCGGGTCCATCATGGCCATTATGCTTGTTGGTAGTAGTGTTGCTGTAACCCCTCTCTCTGCTAGCACCCTAGCGTTCTCCCCGGGCATCCTCTCCAAGTGGTCTAGGGAGTCTAGCTCTAGCTCCCCCGCTAGCCTTGAGCACCCAATGTAGCTTAGCTGATCAGCATGCATCCTAGCCCTCAAACCGTGCTTCAACCCAGCCTCTAGTATTAGCCTCGACTCCGCTGCATCGAATGCACCTCTATCGCAGAAAACATCCACGTAGACAGCCAAACCCCTACGTGAAACCTCTGGCACCAGGGTCTCAGCAAACCACCTAGCGTAATCTGAAACCCTACCCTTGTACTCTAAGGGTGGAACGTGGGCTAGAAGGGTTGGGATGACTAGGGCTGGGCTAACCTCACCAAGCCTCCTTGCAACCTCCAACATCCTAACCTCACCCTCCAGGTCTAGAGCGTAGCCACTCTTAACCTCAACAACAGTAGTACCGTGGTCCAGCATTAAACTCAAAACCCTTAAGGCTCTTGAGAGGAGCTCCTCTAAGCTAGAGGCCCTGGTAGCCCTCACAGTCCTATAGATACCACCACCCCTAGCCAGGATCTCAGAGTAGCTAACACCGGAAAGCTTAAGCTCAAACTCATCCTCCCTAGAGCCTGCGAAAACGAGATGGGTATGAGGGTCGACGAGACCAGGGGAGGCCATAAAGCCACCGGCATCAACCATAAAACCATCAAACCTAAACCTAACATCACCACTCCTACCAACAGCAACAAAAACACCATCCCTAATAGCAACACCAGCATCCCTCAAAACATAAACCCTATCGAGGGAAACACGCCCCAAAGGGCCACCAGCAAAAGTCACAAGCTCACCAATATTATAGACGACAACATCAACCCTAGGCAAAGAGACTAACACCAATGAATAGAGAGGAGAACAGCTCTTAAGTTTAAACCGTAGAATACACACCATAAACTAATACACACCTAAAAACCATACCCCATATATACTCCTGCTTTTAAACCCCTGTCTTCTCTCTCTAGGTGAAGCGTGGTGTTATTGAGAGCTCTCAGGCTGTTCTCCAGCCTCGCTCTGGCAGCTATCGTGTTATTCGCTATTGTAGCCCCCCTGGCCTCCGTCCTCCAAGCTAGTGGTGTTGACGGCAGGGTCTACGTTGTAACACCGAGGTCGTTTACTGATTGGCTTGAGGGGCAAGGCTATAGCATGGGCTCACTCATAGTAGCTATGATGTCTCCGCTTGACTACGAGAGCTACTCTTTCTGGGCTAAGGATGTTGTTGGGAAACGCTTAGATCTTGATTTTAGGAGGGTTGCTAGATCCTGGGAGGAGTTCTATCAAAGTGATGTTGGGAGGAGGGTTCTTAAAACATCGCCACCGATACCCACTGTAAGCATTACGATAACACTTAGTAGGGAGGAGGGCGGTGATGTCCTAGAGTGTGTAGCTCAGTACACCTACAGCACTATAGACTACTTTGTAGAAAAGGGGTTGCCGGTAGAGAAGGCTGTTGAGGCTACCGGGCAGGATCCACTAGCACATCTAAGGAAACCACTAACCATAACGTTAAAACCTAGGATGCCTAAGAGCGAGATTAAGATCACCTGCTTCGACCTATCACCGGTGCTAGAGAAGCTAAAAGAGGCTATGGATAGGGAGGTTGAGCTAACAACCACAGGTCACGTCTTAACAGAGGCTACAAGCATAGAGGTAGCCCAGTCTTGCCCCGAGTTCACAGAGGTATGGTGGACAAGCCTATACAATAGCAGAAATACACCTCCCCAGGGCTGGTACAACAATATTTACAGTGAGAGAGGTGAAAGCATACCGGACTCCGAGAAGCTAGGCGTTTGGAACTTCTACGCTGACAGGTATAGCAGAGCATACTACTGGCCCACAACACGTTACAGTAATGTAACAGCTAAACAAGCAACACTAGCAATGCTAGGGCTTACATCAGAGAACCTCTACTCAATGGACGGCTGGATACACCGTATGTTCCAACACCTCTACGGTAGAACGGGGGTCAGATGGAAGGACTACAATGAGAACTACGGTTACGCTAACACGTACTGGACGGGGTACACACCGTACATCGGCGTATACATGGAGAACCCCTATGGCAAGCGCTTCATTGCTAGTGGAGGCTTATCTGTGGCTCACTTTATGTATTACAAGAAGGGGATTGCAGTAGCTGGAGTCATATTCGTAGGTAACGAGGTGTCATCCAGAGTTCATAATGTAGAGTTTATCTCCGCCTCTGTACACGAGAGCAGATCTTATGTAACAGCGTGGACTGGATACTACTACATTAGGGACGGCCTCATACTACAACTCGATGTTAAGAGGGTTACTCGAGGTAGTTGTGAATACTGGAGAGTTATCCCGGCAACCACCATCATGCCTATACACGATGTTGTTGTTGATTGGGGTCGCATGATGGAAGTAAGAGGTAGGGATCCGGATTTCTATCGTAGCGTACTTTACTCAACTTCCATTGAAACTGTGTACTATGGATACTTAGTAAACGTTCCTAGGGGTACCACGGTTTATAGTGAGTCGGGTTTAGACGTGTTAAGAAGGGTTTCAAATCCGACCCTAGCATCTCTACTCTTCAACCTGCTAGTGGAAGCCGTAGACCTAGTAATAATAGAGAACCTCGTATGCCAAGGTGGAGCTTTATGCAGGTTCTTCCTATCCATGATAGGGGGGCTTTTAAACTATGTTAACAAAGACCTGGAATCCATATCCGTTATATTCCGTTTTGATATAGTGGCAGATGATAATGTGAGTTCGGCTAGCCTTCGTATTGATAAGATTACGTTGAAGACCACGAACGCTTATTCTAGCATTGGTTGGAGGCCCTTGATGGTGGAGTACAGGGTCTACATTGATAGTAACCCTGACCCACCGCCATGCGATTATCCGTACTGCCCCTATGGTGGAGGAAGTGGTTGAGCTGTTTCCTCAAGTGCGCTCGTACACTTTAACAGCTTTCCTGTAGTGGGTTCCCAGGCTGTTTTTGAACTCCTCCTCTG
>JAJHQN010000056.1 GCA_020833325.1 Desulfurococcaceae archaeon
CGCCATGCGATTATCCGTACTGCCCCTATGGTGGAGGAAGTGGTTGAGCTGTTTCCTCAAGTGCGCTCGTACACTTTAACAGCTTTCCTGTAGTGGGTTCCCAGGCTGTTTTTGAACTCCTCCTCTGATAATATCTTGATGTCAACTGGTGCCTCTATTGGTAGCCCTAGGTCTTCTGCCTTAAGCTTTATATCGATTATCGTATCTATGCTTTTGAGCTTCCCATCGCTTACTACTATCGCTATGTCTATGTCGCTGTAGACTGTCGCTCTGTTCTCTACAACACTGCCGACGACGTAGACGGCCTTCAGCCTATCTCCGAGAACCTCCTCTGCTGCCCTCGCTACGATCAGGCTGAGCTCCCTCCACCTCTTCAGCAACCCAAGCCTTTCAACCGCTTGTCTCGGCCAACTCCACTTCAATCCTCCTCAACACCTCCAGGATCTCTCTAGCCACCTCAACACAAGACCTACCCTGGCTTTCTAGGAGCTCCACCTCCCCATATCTACCTTCTATGTAGCTCTCCTCTAATAACTCTAGCTCCCTCCTATAGTCTGAGATCATCTTGCCTATGACGTCGGCTAGATCAAGTCTACTAGACTCGTATAGCATGTTCCTCAACTGGGATAGGAGGCCTTTCGCGCTATGGACTCTCGTTTTAACACCGTAAACCCTGTATATGGTTGCTTTAACGGCTAGCTGGAGGGCTTGCTCTGAGTTGAAGCAAGCACCATCGAAATCACCCTCGATTAAATCCCTCTCAGCTCTAACCATGAACCTCCTAGCCCTCTTCCAGAGTAGCTCCCAGTATCTGGAGCTCATAGATCTCCTCCTACAGGGTTTTAGTTGAAACGTTTATCTTATATCAATGCCTCTTTTGGAGAGGTCTTCGTGGGGTTACTTTATGTGGTGTTTACTAGTGTGTTGTGTATCGTGTACAGCAGTAGTTTTGCTGCTGTAGCTACTGTTACCTCCGCTACGTCATGCTGTGGTGTTACCTCTACTACGTCCACCCCTCTAGGTCTTAGTTTTCCGGCTGCGTACTCTAGTACTCTTAGGCTTTCCCATGGTGTCATGCCTAGTGGTGTTGGACTGTTTACTCCTGGTGCGTGGCTTATGTCTAGGTGGTCTACGTCTACGCTTATGTAGAAGTTTTCAAGCCCCTGCTCTGATAGCCAGTCTACTGCTTCTAGCGCGTACTGTAGGCTCTCTAGTAGCTTTAGCCTTGGGACAACCTTGAACCCCGCTTCCCTCGCTCTCATAGCTAGGTATTCTGGGTTGTTGAAATCGCTTACACCTACAATCACGGCTTTAACTCTGCCCTTATGGGCTACCCATAGATCCCAGAGCCAGGATCCGCTTGTTAAGCCCTCCTCAACGCTCCTCATGTCATAATGTGCATCTAATACTAGCAATCCTAGGCTATTCTCAGCTAGGGGCTCAACGGTCCATCTTGTTATAGAGTGGTCTCCCCCCAGGAACACTGCTAGCTTTCCTCGGGTGTACGCTATTCTTGCAGCCTCCACTATCCTACGTGAGGTTACATTGATATCCCCTGGTGCAACTCTAACATCGCCTAGATCCGCTATGCTGTATTTGAAGTCTGTGGAGCTGGGGGCGTGTCGGGTGAACCTGTAGATCCAATCCCTTAGCCTTGAGGGGGCGTATCTAGCTCCAGGCCTCCCAGACGTAGACCAGTCCCACGGCACCCCCACTACTACCACCTCTCCAGCATTGGACGGTTCAATTCTCACATCCCACGGATCCCTTAGGAGCCTTGAACCTGGTGGTTGGAAGGGGTTCATTGAGCCCACCTTACTCCATGAACTTCTCAAGTCCTCTACCACGCTCTTTTCCAACATCCCCCGTGGGCTCCCACGATCTCCCGAGGAACTCCATTATGGTTTTAACTATGGAAGGCCCTATACCCTGTATCCTTAGGAGCTTCTCTGGATCAGCTAGCATTAGATCGTGGAGAGTCCTATACCCAGCCTGATACAGCCTTCTAGCTCTAACCCTGCCTATCCTAGGTATCGCTACGAGAGGTAGGAGCTCTTGTTTAACACCATGCTCTATCCTACCCTCCAGCACTCTCAGCCTCTCGCTAACCCACTCTGGGGCTCCTAGGTGTGGTAGTATTCTGGAGAGGCTTGATGCTATCCAGCTGGCGTTGTCAACGAGCACCGCCACATCGCCTGGCCCCACATTATACCTCCTTGCTATATCATCCTCTGGGGCCTCCTCCACCCAATCGTATAGTATTAACGCTACCTTAACACCTCTAACCTCCCTCGGATTAGACCAGTCTATGACATCCACGAGTTTAGGCTTCAGATCTAGGATTCTATTGATTAAGCCATCCTCCTCTCTCCTTGTAACAGGGAGTGTTGTCATATCAGGCATCATGGATACTAGTGTTAGGAGCTCCAGCTCATCGAGCTCCCTGAGCTTAGATAGGTACACTCTAGCTCTAGGCACGCTCTCAGGATCCACATAGTTCTTTGAAACCTCGTATCCAAGCAATGTAGCCCTGTAGCCGCCTCCCGTGTCCTCTAGCAAACCCCACGATACCAGGTCCTTGACAGCCCTTTCAGCCATAGATCTAAGGTCTAGGCTTGAGCTTTGGAACGCGTAGAGGGTTTTAGAGAGAACCTCGGAGACACCGTCGATAGTCTCTGTAAACCCTGAGGCTACAAGACCTAGGATCATGTGCCTCAACCCCCTCAGACCTCTAAGCTTACTCTCAACCCTCTCAACCTCCCCTAGGATATAGTACTCTAGGAGCTCCTCCACGGTATCACCAGGCTTAGCCACTATAACGGCTTCACCATAAGGATCTAAACCAGGCCTCCCAGCTCTACCAGCTAGCTGTTTGTACTCAGCCACGCTTATAGGCTTCCAAACCCCCTCCTCGAACCTAGTATACTCGTCGACCACAACCCTCCTAGCTGGGAGGTTAACCCCGGCCGCCAACGTTGGAGTAGCATATATAACAGCTAAACCCCTATTCCTGAAAGCATCCTCTATAAGCCTCCTCTGCTCGCTCGAAAGACCGGCATGGTGGTATGCAACACCTCTCGCTACAAGCTGCGATAACTCCTCCCTTAGCGCCCTAGGACCCCCTGAGTCCAGGAGCCTCTCCGAGGTCTCCCTCGCTATTCCTAGATCGAAGTTGAGCTTATCAGCGAACTTTAGAGCTCTAAGAGCTAGCTGGACGACCCTCCTCCTAGACTGGGAGAATACGAGGGTTTGACCCCCTTCGCTAGAGCAGTCTATGGCTAGGTCCACGTCGGCTAGGCCAGATACTGTTTTTACAGACCTCTCCCTACCATCAGAGTACTTTATGACACCCCCCCAGTACACGCCCTCATGTAGCGGCACGGGCCTCCACGTGTCTACGACGAGCTTAGCGCCCAACCACTCAGCTATCTCTATGGCGTTAGGTACTGTGGCGCTTAAACCTACGAGTTGGGGTCTCCTAGCTAGGGATAGTATCCTTGAGATTAGGGATTCGAGCGTGGGCCCCCTCTCAACGTCTCCAACATAGTGTATCTCATCTATAACGATAACCGTAATGCTTTTAGCAATCTCAGGCTCGTTCCTTAGGATCGAGTCTAGCTTCTCGTAAGTTGTAACAACCGCATCCCCTCTAACTCTACCCTCGCTGAAATCACCTATACTTATGCCTACAGAGTATCCCATAGACTCTAGGACTTTAAACTCCCTGTACTTCTCCATTGCAACGCTCCTAAGGGGGGTTGTATAGAACGCCCTACCACCATCAGAGGAAAGCCTATTAGCTATAGCTATAAGACCTATGAAAGTCTTACCTGAGGCTGTTGGGGTTGCAACTACAATGCTATGCCCCTCCTCAACCCCAGCCTCCAGAGCCTTAGCTTGTGGCGGGTAGAGGGTCTTGTAGCCTAGGAGCTCCATCAGCTTAGCTGTGATAGCTGAGTGTTTCAAGCTCTCTCACTCTACAGGGCTGAAACAGTCTTGTCTAACCTCCATTATAACCCCCTGTTGGTGGAGCTTCCTCATAACATCCCTAACCTTCTCCTCTTCAACCTTGTATCTTGAGGTTACATCTCCTACTACGTCTTGGAGTTTAACGCACTTCCCCGTCTCAGAGCTCCTCCTCTTAATAACATCTACTATGACGGACATAAGCCTTCTAGTCGTAAACCCGGCCCCCGTCATTATGGCTCCAACGTCGACGACCCCGCTCTCCACATCTAAGCCCACGCTTTGAAGATATGCTGACATGAGCCTAATGGCTGCCTCAGCATCCTCCTCTGTAACCTCATCTCTTAAAGCCATCCTTGCATGTGCTTCAGCAAGCCTTATTATGGCTTCTAGCTGTCTAGCTGTGATAGGTATGGGTGCTTGAGAGCCCTGGGCTTGGTAGCTTAGGGCTGAGCTCCTCATCTCTACGAAGAACTCCTCCACCAGCTTCCTAGCCTGCGGTGTAAGCCTCGGCCTCACATACCTCCTAGCGTATATAATGTACTTCTTGAGGAGATCCGGGCTAATCTCAGGTTTAAACCTCTCGGATACACTGTGGGCCTCTAGTATATGGCTTACAAGCCTCCTATCCCTCTCAACGCTTATAATATCCCTCACCACGAACATTAAGTCGAACCTAGATAGTATTGTAGGTGGGAGGTTAACGTTGTCTGTGAAGCTCTTCTGAGGATCGTAAACCCCGAGTTTGGGGTTGCCAGCGGCTAGGATGGACGTCCTAGCATTAAGCCTAGCAACGATGCCGGCCTTCGAGATGCTTATATACTGTTGCTCCATAGCCTCGTGTATCGCCACCCTATCACTCTTCTCCATCTTATCAAGCTCGTCTATCACAGCAACACCTCCATCCGCTAGAACAAGAGCCCCAGCCTCTAGGTAGAACTCGTTAGTCTTAGGATCCCTTACGACCGCGGCGGTGTTATGGACTATGAAACCCTCAGCTACAAAGTTATGGACATCGTCAACGGTTACATCGTATACAACGCCTCCGGGCTCGAAGAACACTTCCTTGACCCTAACAGCCACGATACTGTTGTCTATGTCTAAGATCCTAGGCGACCTAACCTCCTTTCTATCCTCAACTAGAGCCTCAAGGGCCTTCATACGCTCTTCACTACTAAATCCTATGGAGTCCTTGAAGGCCTTGAGTGAGATGTAATCTGATATTCTAAGCTCAACCTTACTACCCCTTCTAACCAAGGAGGCGACTACCCCAAACCTTCTAAGTAATAGTGATAACTGTCTAGCTAGATGCTCGGAGTCTAGGGTTAGGTAGATGTGACCTCGTCTAATACCACCTCTCACATCGAAGAAAGCTCTTAGAAACGCGGAGAGCAGGGGTTCGGGTAGCATGGCTATGAAGGATGGTATTATAGCTGTGTAGGCTCCATTAGAAGGCCTGATACCGAGTCTTAAGAGCAGATCCCCTAAAACTCCACTTATAACCTCTACAACGTGAACTCTCCAGCCTCCCAGGCTTCTAACTGTAGGCTTTAAGTTGAAGAGCTCCTCCACCCTCAAGGCTATGTTATCCGCCAACCCCCTATCTGTAACTCTGAATTTAACCCTGTAAACTCTACCTCCCCCCGTAAGCCTTCCCATAGAGTATAGGTGTGCAAGGAATTCTAGGAGCTCCTCCCCCACAACGGGGACCCTTATACCAGCTTTTATACCGCGGCCTGCACGGCTAACTTTTTCCACGAAGACCTCTAGATCGCCTAGGTCCAGGCCTAGATTGTTAAGTAACCTCCTCAGCTCCTCTAGCTTGAAGAACCTCTTCGAAGGCAGCGTCTCCGGGAGTCTCCTAGTGTGGTTTATAGACACTAGTATAGTCTCTAGATCCTCCTTCAACTTTACCACAGTATTGCCGGGAAGTAGGTCTAGCAGTGTGAATCTTGTAGTAGGGAGTAGTTGTGGTAGCCTTCTGGCAGCCACTATATAGTCTCCCTCCCTTAACTCCCCCGCTCTAACCCACTCTAGCCTACCGCCCCGGAGGCTTAACACTCTGGTTTCAGGTGTTACCTTAAGCTCGTGGCCAAGCCCCGTTCTTATCCTAACAATGCTATCTGCTGATAGAGCGTAAGTGTTGTAAGCTCTCGATCTCACAAGGGCCCCGTTAGTGTATGATGCTAAGATGAGGGGTTCAGCTATTGTTACTAGCAGCCCGCTGGATACGATTACGTTAGACGCCCTAGACTCAACTATGGATCTGGCGGTCTCAATGCCGTCACCTGAGTAGACTAGGGTATCACCGCTAACACAGAGACCGGCAGCAGTAGACCCTTTACCAGTTGTGAACACGGACCTAGGGGCTATACGTGCAGCCGCCTGTAGTAACTGGCTTTTAGCGACCCCCGGATCTCCTATGAATAATACGTGTATATCACCTCTAATCCTAGTACCATCAGGTAGTATCTTTGGGACGCCACCGAATAGTAGTAGTGCTATAGCCTCCTTTAAATCCCAGTAGCCGTATATGCTTGGAGCAATACTAGCTATAATCCTCTCCTTAACCCACGGGTCTCTAGCAATCTCCCTAATCATCTCCTCATCCTCTCTCGTTATACTAACCTCCTCTAAGGCCCTCTCAGAAACTCTAACACTATTAGCGTCTATGTAGAGCTCGTAGAGAGGGCTCCTCTCACTAGCACCGCTAAGCTTAACAATACCAACAACTGAGATCCTATCGCCAGGTCTAACGGAGTCTACTATATCACCTCTAAGCTGCACCTCTATACTCCTAGGCATTTGCCCCCCGGGGACGTCCTCAGGCTTCTCCTGGACAACTATCTTCTGCCAGTCCACGTAGTCAGACTTATCCGCTACGAGGAGGAACCTACCCCCACCTTCACCGCAAACAGGGCACACACCCGGTCTCTCCACCCTCTCCCCAAGCTCCTCCTCATCTTGAGGCCACTGGAATTCCGATTCACATTTATCATGCCTGAAAACAGCTTTAACCATCCTACTTCTAACAGGGTGCATTCTCGTAACTATACCTTCAATCTGCACGAGCTTGCCCACATGCTCGCTCCTCACATCCCTAATCTTCAAGGTATCGAAAAGCCCTGTTATCCTAACATGGAACCTCCTCTTCTTCTCCACTAGCTCAGGATACTCTAGCTCTAGGAGCTCTCTAACAGCCTCCTCAGCATCCCTTAGAGCTTTAAGAGGCTTCTCCACCAGCTCCTCTGCTAACAGTGCATCATACCTATACAGGTCTGCGAACTCTATTATGAGACTTCTACCCTCAAGGCTAGCCATCCTCCTAAGCCTCTCAACATATTTGAACCTACCGCTCTCATCCCTAAACCCGGATATGAACTCCTTGAACCTTTCAACGTAGCTAATCTCCGTTACACTACTACCGTGCAACGCTACCCACCCCGGCTATGGAGCTCTTAACATAGCTCCTCCACGATTCTAAAACCTCTAACACGTGGTTGTAGACGATCCTCTCCTCGGGAGTCATCTTATCCCGGAACTCCTCCCCTCCTGAGTATGTTAGCTTAAGTATTTTAGCTAGCCTAGCCTCAGCTATGTCTAATAGGTTTCTCTCAGCAACCTCCCTATCCCTGAGGATAGCCTGGCTGGGGGCCTCTCTAATGAGCTTGTTAAGCCTTTCGATCAACTCGAACGCCCTCATGTAGAAATCCTGGGGTACCTGGGTTAGCCTACCCCCTCCGCTAGACCTCCTCTCCTTGAAATGGTGTACGTTGATGTAGTCTAGGTCGACGTGGCCATCTCTAATATCAACATACCCTAGCTCCTTTAAAAGCCTAGCATGCCATCTAGGTAACTCCAGCTCATCGCCTCTCTTCACGTCAACGAAGCCTGTTGGAGTGGGGAGCGATGGGTGGTCCTTCACGAACAGCACTCTTACACGTCTAAACTCGTAGTCTAGCCTAACAAGTTTAAACCTCTCACCTATCACTCCTAGGCTACCCCAATTTCTACAATCTAGTATGCTAGGGAATTTAACCTATGAAGGGTATTACCTTTAAGCTTCAAACCCTCCCTCTCCAAGAGACTAGATGTTATCCTATTAAGCTTTAGACAGGCTTAGCTCTAATCGGTGTGTGTTTTGAGTATTGCTGAGCTACTGTGGGTTGAGAAGTATAGGCCTAGAACATTAGATGACATAGTTAACCAGAAGGAGGTTGTTGAGAGGCTTAAGGTTTTCGTTAGGGAGCGTAGCATGCCTCACTTGCTATTCGCAGGGCCTCCAGGCACTGGGAAGACTACGGCTGCTCACGCCCTAGCACACGATCTCTACGGTGAGAACTACAGGCAGTACATGTTGGAGCTTAACGCCTCAGATGAGAGGGGGATTAATGTTATAAGGGAGAAGGTTAAGGAGTTCGCTAGGAGCAGGGCTCCTGAAGGCGTGCCCTTCAAGGTG
Organism: Desulfurococcaceae archaeon; assembly: GCA_020833325.1. GTDB lineage: Archaea > Thermoproteota > Thermoprotei_A > Sulfolobales > Acidilobaceae > DSZV01. The sequence continues at coordinate 8,426 of JAJHQN010000056.1, forward strand.
ATATTATTAGATGAATCCGATAATATGACCGGTGACGCGCAACAGGCCCTTAGGAGGCTTATGGAGCTCTACACAGCCTCCACTAGGTTCATCCTGGTAGCTAACTACCCGTCTAAGATTATAGATCCTATCCAGAGTAGATGTGCGTTCTTCAGGTTCACCCCTCTAAGTAGGGATGACGTGGTGGGTAGGCTTAGGTATATTGCTGAAAGGGAGGGGGTCGATTACGATGATGAGGCTTTGGATACTATATATGAGATTAGCGAAGGTGATATGAGGAGGGCTATTAACGTGCTTCAAGCCGCATCTGCTATGGGTAAGGTGACCATTGAAACTGTATATAAGGTTGTGGGTATGGCTAGGCCTAGGGAGGTTAGGGAGATGTTGAAACAAGCTCTTTCAGGTGATTTCACGGGCGCCCGTAATCTTATGAGGAAGCTTATGCTAGAGTATGGGCTTAGCGGGGAGGATATTGTGAGGCAGGTGCATAGGGAGATATTCAGTCAGGAGGTCAACATACCTGAGGAGTTAAGGGTTATGATAGCGGATTACCTGGGTGAGATTCATTTTAGGCTTATAGAGGGTAGCGATGACGATATACAGCTCTCAGCACTCCTAGCATGGCTAGCTCTAATGGGGAAGAGGTTGAAGTAGGGTGGATAAGAAGATACCGTGGATTGTAAAGTATAGGCCTAGAAGGGTAGAGGAGGTTGTAGACCAGGATGATGCTAAGAGGTTGTTAAGAGAGTGGTTAGGACAGTGGGCTAGGGGGAGGGTGCCGGAGAGGAGGGCAGCTCTACTCTACGGCCCTCCAGGTGTTGGTAAGACGAGCTTGGTTGAAGCCCTTGCTAGAGAGTTTGATTTCGAAGTGCTAGAGCTTAATGCAAGTGATTATAGGAGGAAGACTGACATAGAGAGGACTGTAGGTGTAGCTGCTGGGAAGAGGCCTCTATTCAAGAAGGGCTTGCTGATATTGATGGATGAGGTTGACGGCATAGACCCTAGGTTTGATGAAGGCGGTGTTGAAGCTCTCCTAGAGGTGGTTAAGAGCACTAGTAACCCCCTGGTGTTCACAGCTAATGATCCTTGGAGGGAGCAGATTAGACCTTTGAGGGAGCTCTGTTTAATGGTAGAGTTTAAGGAGCTCAGCGAAGGAGCCATAGTATCGCTGCTACAAAGGATATGCGAGGGTGAGAGGTTGCAATGCGATAAGGAGGCTCTAAAGCTTATTGCTGAGAGGAGCATGGGGGATGCTAGGGCTGCTGTTAACGATCTCCAGGCTGTAGCAGAGGGTTACGGTAGGGTTACCGTAGATGTTGTCAGGGCCCTCATTAGGGGTAGGGATAAGAGTCTTAACATCTGGAGAACTCTTAACAGCATAGTATACGCTAAACAAGCCTGGATGGCTAAGAAGGCTGTTACACAGAGCGAAGTGGACTACGAGACTCTTATAACATGGCTTAGCGACAACATACCCAAGAAGTACACCGAACCAGAGGATCTATATAGAGCATACGAAGCACTATCCAGGGCTACACTGCAAATAGCAAGATCCAAGACATCGGGGGAGTGGAGCCTACTACCATACGTATTCGACCTCATAGGCCCAGGCATAACATTTGCTAGAACCAGTGGAAGCATATCCAAAGAGAAATACGGGTTCCCCGAGAAGGTAAGGCTAGCGATACAGCTTAAAACAACGAGAGAGATCAGAGAAAAGCTAGCAGAACAGCTAGCCAGAAACACGCTAACATCGAAATCCACTGTTAAAAACGAGATAATACCATACCTAACAATAATATTCAGAAACACCAGCAACCCAATAATAGCAGCGAGAATAGCCATAGGGTATAGGCTAGACAAGGAAACAATAAAATTCCTAGCAGGCCCCAATACGGAAAACGTATTAAAAACCATAGAGAAAATTAGGAAGGCAAAACCCGAAGAAGTTAAAGAAGAGAAGCCGGAAACCAAGAAACAATCTAAAACAACAAAAGAGGAGAGAACAGCGAAGAATAACAAGGCAAAAAGCACGGGAAGCCTCGACGAATTCCTAAAAAGAAGCTGACCCCCCATCCACCCTGAAAGAGCGGAGGCTCAGGGTATGAGATGGAAAGACCCCCATGAAGCCCTAATCTCATCATAGTTTCTAGTTATCTTGTTTATCGAGATTAAGTGTATACTCACTATAGGTGAGATACGTTTAAAAGGTTTTAATACTTCTTAGTAGTTGGTGTATGGATTGTCTAGTGTGTTATTGTGTCCCTG
>JAJHQN010000009.1 GCA_020833325.1 Desulfurococcaceae archaeon
AGTTGATCAGAACAACATCCCCAACCCTCAAACCCAAGCCAAACACCGCACTAATGCTAACACCAAACAAACCTTTAAAACCAGCACTTTCAATTCCATCGAGCGAGCTCTAGACTCTAGGTTATAAAGGTTGTAAAACAGTGTTGGAAGAGGCGTGGCGGGCTTTGAGAGCTTTATTGTTTGAGAGGTTTGGTGTTGAGAATCTTAGGGTTGTCGATGTTGAGACTCCGAGGCCGGGGCCTCACGATGTGCTGGTTAGGGTGGAGGCTGCCGGTGTTAACCCAATTGACTACGCTACCGTTACTGGTGCTCGGAGTGCGAGGCCCATGCCTCATATACCTGGTGTGGAGTTCGCAGGTTTCGTTGAAGCTGTTGGGGATCACGTTAGTGGTTTGAAGACCGGGGATAGGGTTACTATATACAAGAATCTCTTCGACGGCTCCTGCGATATGTGCCTCTCCGGCCAGGAGATGTTCTGCAGGGCTGGAGGCACTATAGGTGTAGATTCTAATGGAGGTTATGCTGAGTACGCATTGGTACCCGCTAGGAATGCCATGCCCGTAGGTGATAGGGTTAGCTGGGAGCTTGCAGCAAGCCTTCCAGTAGGAGCTCTTACAGCATATCACGCTCTACGGCTTGCAGGAGTCTCTCCTGGAGAGCTGGTTGTCGTTGTAGGAGCTTCAGGCAATACAGGGATGTTCGCCGTTCAACTTGCTAAGATGATGGGAGCCAGGGTGGTTGCAATCACTAGTAAGCAGTGGTTGAGGGATCTAGGTGCTGACGAGGTGGTAGATATTGATAACGCTAAACCAGTTATAGAAAGAATAACCGGGGGGTCCATGGCCGACGTCGTGGTAGACCCCCTAGGATCTGAGACGATGTCTAAGAGTATAAAGCTTCTAGGGATAAACGGGAGAATAGTAACCTTCGGAGCCCTCACGGGGGGAGAGCTCAGATTATCCATTAGGGAGATCTACTCTAAACAGATAAGGTTGATAGGAGCTACAGGTGGAACTAGAAGGGAGCTACTAGATCTAATCAAATTAGCTAATGAAGGAAAGCTCAAAGTCAAAGTCTGGAGGAAATACAGCCTAGACCAAGGCGTAGAAGCGCTCTCCAATCTCTTCTCAAGAGAAAGAGATGGAAGAATAATGATAACACCGTGAACAAAACACAGTTCATCTAGATACGCTTAGCTTAACCACCCAGACCCTCAATCTCACTAACATGGAGGAAAGCTGCAGGGAACCCTAGGCTTATGGGTAGTGGTTTAGCTGTTGCCAGGCTAGCGGGGCGAGCGTTGCTCTAGAAAGCTTACACATCTACAGCTCTTCCTAGGAGGTGGTGGGCTGTGTTGAGCCGCGCGTCGGCCGTGCCATTTGGAGGAGTAGTTCTGCTATTGTTGCTGCTGCTAGTGGTGTTAGTTGTATCGCGTAGAAGCTGTATAGTGTTCTATTCCCAGCTATGTATACAGCCCAGTATGCTAGTGTGACTCCTGCATAGTATAGTGGTGCTGTAACCCTGTAGCCTTTCAACCCCCATATTAGTCCTAGTACTAGTATGTACGTGCTATAAGCTAATGCCACTAAGTGTAATATCGTGTTCAACTCTGCTTTCACAGGTGTTGGGTTGAAAGTTAGTGGGAATGGTGCTACGTTTAGTATCCACCCTGAGGGGCTACTATACGGTGGGCCGTCTGGGGGCCTGCTTGTTGTATGCCATTTGATAGCGTTTACAGTCTCCTCTACCATCCTCCAGGGGCCGAAGTATAGTGCTAGTGGTGCGTGGATAGCTATTTGTACGATTGCTGTTAACGCTATCGCCAATAGCACCAGGGCGAGCCTCCTCTTGATACCATTAACCTTGTAGAGGCTTAGCATGTAGCCTAGCATTGTTCCTAAACCACTTATCTTAACAGATACAGATATACCTGCGAAGAGGGCTGAAGCCACATACCTACCGTGGACGGCCAGGGCTAGGGAGAGGGTTGTGAAGAAAGCTAGGTGAGGATCTAGCAGGGCAACACTACCAACCCTATGTAAAACAGGGTCTGTGGAGGCAGCGAGAGCTGCTACAGAGCCTGCTAGGGGGCCTAGTGGGTGTCTTGTGGCAGCATAGGTGATGTAGAGTATGAGTGGTATGAGTGAAACCTCTATAACCCCGGGGAGCCTCCAGCATAGAGGTTTATCACCGCAGGTGGCCATGGATAAAGCTATGATATACTTGCCAAGAGGGGGGTGCTCTAGGTTAAAATAATCCCCAGCAGTCCTCCCACTATAGCTATGGTAGCTAAGGCTCACATTGAAAACCCTCTCAAGAATCCTCCTAGAACTATCAACATAGTATATCTCATCGCTAACATAGCTATCACCATAGCTTGAAGCAAGACCGTAAGCCTTAGAGAAAACAAGATAGGAGGCGGTAACAGCGAGAAGGAAGGTTACTACGTAGTAGAAAACCCTAAAAACCAAAACCCACTTCAACAAGCCCACCAACCGAGGAGGGTGCACGTTAAGGCTTTAAAAACAAGAATATAGCTCAAACCACGATGTGATCACAGCGATGAACTGGAGAAGGGCGGGTCGTCAGGGGTGGACGCTCACTTCCAACCCCATGTAGGATTCACCAGTCAACGCCACACTCATCCCCGCCCACCATATGGATGTGTAACGGGGGTTTAATAACCTTAACACCCTAGCGTTTAAAGCCTCAGAGGCCCATCTATATTGATGGAGCGGGGGTGCCCGAGCCAGGTCGAAGGGGGCGGGCTCAAGACCCGTTGGCGTAGGCCGTCGTGGGTTCAAATCCCACCCCCCGCACCATAACGCTCTTAAGCGCTCAGAACCCCCTCAGTCTCGGTGTTGGCTTTGAGGGCTTTCCTATTCAGGGTCCCGGAGGGCTTGGAGCTCCTAGAGTATCTTGCTGGTTTCGCTGAGAGACATGGTATTGGTAAGGCCTACATATCGGCTATCGGGTCCTTTAGTGAGGCTACTGTAGCCTACTATAGTTTTGAGGAGCAAAGGTACGTGCCTATCGAGGTTAGGGAGAGAGTCGAACTCCTATCAGCCACCGGTAATATAAGCTTGCTTAACAACAAGCCCTTCCCCCACGTCCACGTGGTCTTAGGTAGAAAGGATGGTTCTACTGTGGGAGGCCACCTGCTCAGGGGGGTTGTGGTGTTAGCAGAGGTCTACGTTCAGGAGGTGGCTGGAGGCGTTCTTGAGAGGAGGCCTTGGAAGCACGGTTTAACCGCCTGGGATATAGAAGGTTGAGCTGAGTGTTATCCAATACACACCCCCCCTAAGCTATCTTCAAACCTCCACAGCCTAGTTCTCCTGGAGCTGGTGGAGTTTGGATCTAGTCAGGGATGTCTTCGCCTCAGCCCTTAAACCTAGGATTTTCAGGGATAGGGAGAAGCTTCTCCCAGACTACGTACCCGGATTTCTACCTCATAGGGAGTCTGAGATTAGGAGGGTGGCCTCCATACTAGCACCGGCTCTTAGAGGTGAGAAGCCTAGTAATATATTCATATACGGTTTAACCGGTACTGGGAAGACCGCTGTTGTAAGATATGTTCTCTCAAAGCTAGAGGTTACAGCTAGAGAGGCTGGGGCTAGGGTTAAAGGTGTCTATGTTAACGCTAGGTATAGGGATACACCTTATAGGATAATAGCTGATATCGGTGAAGCTGTGGGGGCTAGGATACCGTTCACAGGGCTCTCCGTAGGGGAGGTTTTCGGTAGGATTCTCAAGGTTATATCAGATACTAAAACCATATACGTCGTAGTGCTGGATGAGATAGACTTCCTAGCTAGGAAGAGGGGTGGTGATGATGTGTTATACAAGCTTACAAGGATTAATAGCGAGCTGAGGACATCTAGGATATCGCTTATAGGTGTTACTAATAGCGCTGACTTAGTGGAATCACTAGACCCGAGGGTTAAGAGTAGCCTTGGTGAGGTTGAGCTAGTGTTCCCACCTTATAATGCGGAGCAGCTTAAGGATATACTTGAGGCTAGAGCTCGTGAAGCCTTCCAACCTGGGGTTTTAGAGGAGGACATCATACCCCTCTGCGCTGCCCTAGCTGCTAGAGAGCACGGTGATGCCCGTAGAGCCTTAGATCTGCTAAGGGTTGCAGGTGAGATTGCTGAGAGGTCTGGGAGCTCTAAGGTTACAAGGGATCACGTCTACATGGCTCGTGAGGAGATTGAGAGGGATAGGGTTGTGGATGTTGTCCGAACGCTACCCCTACATAGTAAGCTTGTCCTAGCATCAATTCTAATGGTTACAGGTGGGGGTTCAGGCTATGCTACCACAGGCGAGGTTTACGAGAGGTATAGATATCTAACCCTTAAGCTAGGCATAGAAACTGTAACACTCAGGAGGGTTAGCGGTATACTGGCGGAGCTCGACATGCTAGGTGTTATAACAGGGAGGGTTGTAAGCCGGGGGCGTTATGGTAAAACAAGGGTTTTAGAGCTTGCCCTAGACCCGCAAGTGCTCTACAAGACCTTATCCGAGGATATAGCTCTCGGAGATATCATAGATGAGGTTGGGAGAGAGTTTGGAAAGCGTAGTAGCATGCGATGATGGGGTTGTGGAAAAGCTGGGAGAGGGGTGTACGGTTGTAGCATGCATACTATGGGGTGGGAGGCCTCTCGACGTAGAGCTAAACCTAGTCAAGGTAGACGGGCTGGAAGCGTCAGCTGTCATAGCGTATGCAATAACAAAGCTAAAGCTAAGGAACAAGGTGGAGCCCAGAGCATTACTACTAGACTCTATAACAATAGCAGGCTTCAACATAGCATCACCACCAACAATAACAAGGCTAACAGAGGTACCAGTAATAGTAACCTACAAGTACAAACCCTCAAGCATAAGGCTAGAAGAGGCTCTAAGAAAACACTTTAAAGACTGGCAGCTGAGGATGAAAACACTAAAACTAGTGGATGAAGCAGTAGAGGTTACCACGAGAAAAGGCACACTCTTCATACTAACATGGGGGGTGAGCTTGGAGGAGGCAGTAGGCATAGTGGAGCAAACGCAAATCCACGCAAGAACACCGGAACCACTAAGAGTAGCCGATATAATAGCTTATGAGGTGTCAAAGTACATAGAGAAAAACAGTGGACAGGGAATGGGATAAAGGGTCTAGGACAACATGTGTTTAAAACACGCTTATACGCAAAAATAGGCAGAGAGGGATACAGCTGTTATGGATGGATTTATGTGGTTTTCCTCATAGCATTCGGTGTTAGCGTTGGCATGTAGAGTTTACCTTATCATCTCATTATATGTTAGGCTGGATAAGGTTCTATTAAAGGTTGTTAGGAACTTTGAATCTCTTGGTGGTAGGGTTGTTTTCGTTGATGAGGAGTTGAGGAGGCTTATTGTTAATGTTAAGGCTAGCCTTATAGACGCTGTTGAGCATATTATCCTAGAGTCTGCCTCAGGCTATAGTGCTAATGTTAAGGTTGCCTGTCTTGTTAACTCCCTTAGCGTTATCGAAGATAGGGTTAGGGGTTTGAGAGGTGTTAGAGCTGGGGCTAACACTTACTATGTTAGTGTTAATGGTAGAGTTGTTGAGGTTAGCTTCAGAGGTGGCGGTAGGGTTGATGTTAAGGTTGGTGTTAGGAGCTCCCTGGTAACCCCGGTGCCTCCAGCGGTTTTCAACATAGATTTAAGGGGTGTTAGAGAGGTTTTAGCAGAGCTCCCAGGGATATTGGGGGCGCTCGGCCTGGAGGGTGGTGGTCTTGGTTGAGAGTAGCTTGGAGTACGCTGAGTTTGCCTTGAGGTTGTTAACTGCTACTCTTGGAGGGGCTTTGATAGGTATTGAGAGGGAGAGGATGCAGCTTGGCAGGGCTAGAGCTAGGGCTGGGAGCATGCCGGGGGTTAGGAGTTTGGGTTTGATTAGCATGTATGGTTGCCTAGCTTCAATAGCAGCTATCCTAGTCTCAGGTGGTAGTGGTTTAGAGTTAAGCTTGGCTTTCTCCTCTCTAACTCTGAGTTTAGCTTTGTTCCTAGCGATATACATGTATACTGTTGTGTCAGGTGGAAGGGCCCCGGGTGTCACGACATTCATGGTAGTGTTGGTAGCATACATGGTCGGGGTTCTAGCCGGGTTTGGGAGGTTGATTGAGGCCGCGTCTATAAGTGTTCTAGCAACACTCCTCCTAGCTCTTAAAAACACTGCTGTTAGCCTAGCTAAGGCTATTAGCTATGAGGAGTTAATAGCCCTAATGGAGGTTGCAGCCTTAGCAATAATAGTGGGGCCTATAGTTGCCGTGTACTCACCCCTCATACCGTGGGTTGACATCTACAGGGTATACCTATTCTTCCTCCTAGTGCTAACAGTGAGCCTTCTAAGCTATGGTGCTGCAAGGATATGGGGGCCTCGGGGGCTAGTTTACGGTGCAACTCTAGGTAGTATAGCTAATAGTGAGGCTACAATAGCTAGCGTTACGAGACTCATAGGAAGCCTCCCCTTAAACGCCACGGAAAAGGTTGGAGTAATGAGGCTATTCACAGTACTGGTAACCAGTGTTATGCAAGCTAGATCAGCTACACTAGCCCTAGCCTCAATAGCTATCTTCGCTGGACCCCACGAAATCCGGGAGGCTCCAACCCTGATGGTCCTAGCTTTAACCTCAACGTCTATAGCTATGATATCGTTCAATAGAGGAGCTAACCTCAACATGCCCCCAGTAGCTATCGTGAGCCCTCTAAGCTGGTACTCAGCTGTTAAAGCAGCTCTCACATACACATTGCTAGTAACCTTAGCTAAACTCCTAGAAATCCTAGAAGCCCCAGGTATAGCCTACATACCTCTAGTCATCCTAGGCGGGTTTGCTAACGCCACAGCAACAATACTAGGTGTCGTATCCACCGTATCCTTCATAGGAGTAGGCTACGCCTCAACCCTAACCCTGCTAGCCATAGCATCCGCGACATTAAATAAGATAGTGTACTCTGATAGGAGCACCCTAGGACACCAACCCTACAATGTTATAGTTAAAACCAGTATAGCTACATCACTAATACCCGGCACCCTAGCCTTGATACAATGGATTCTCCTAACATTTAACATCATCGTCTAAACAGATTCTCGACGACCTCCTCCCCGCCCTTTAAAGTTTCCCCGCATCCCTGAGAGGCTTAACGCCTCCCCCCAAGCGGTTTGACGGTTTTCCGCTCGGAAGCGCACACCTCATCCCTTCAATCGGATCCCCGTGCTTGGGGCATCACAGTTAAGGACCGGGAGGCCGCAGCCCCGGTGGGACCATCGGAACCCCCTCCCCACACCGGCTCCTTCCACCCTCCAATGATGCCAACCTAGGCTTAAGTCACCCACTGCTGCCTTGAAAGGCGAGGCTTTCAGTTGTAATCGTGAGAACCGGAGTAACCTCGGATTCTTTTATAAAAGGGTGGGATCCCTAAACCTTAGGATTTGGTGTTTTGGGTTGAAGTGGTTGAAGGTCGTAGCTGTGATTGCTTGTCTCATGCTACTAGGACTGCCTCTAGCTGCATCAGCTGAGAGGAATCCGCCTTTCGTGATATCTAGTGTTAGTAGGGGTGTTGTAACTGTTTCAAACTACTATTATACTGTTAAGCTTGACTTCAACAAGGGAGTCTCTGTTAGTAGCTGGGTTGTAGTCTTACCTAATGGTAGTAAGGTTGAGCTCCTAAGACTAGGCTCTATTATACCATCAATACTCCTAAACGCTTTCGTTAACAGGAGCTCCGGCTACTACGAGTTCACCTATAATGGTTCTACTGCTAGGATACCACTCTCAACCCTAGCTTTCAAGCCTTGGAGCTTCGAGGTTGTAAGTAACACTACAGATCTGCTATCAATTCGAGCTAAACCAGGTGATGAGGCTCTGGTTGATGTTAAACCCCTAGTTGTGACGGCTGTGATAAAAGCTAGGATTTGGAGTCCCTCGCTAGAGTATACTATAACTTTCATCAACCCCTCTAATGAGACTATAACGCTTAGAGGGCCGGATGGGGGGCCTGAGATAGTCGTTGTGGTGGACGACGGCGTCCCAGGTAACTGGATTCTATCTTTAGCAGACACAGGGCTAGGGTATCTAGGCGGGACCGCTGAGGTTAAACCTGGAGAGCCTGTGAAATCCTTCAACCTTGAGGCTGTAACACTTGTTAGGCTGGCGAACGCCACGGATAAAGCTAGTGCCGTTTACTTCGCTGGGCTTAAACCCATTCAACCTCTATCCTACACCATCTTATACCAGGTTGGTGTTAAAGCTGGAGATTTAAGCTTAGATACACCAGTCATCCTAAGACTTATAGCAGACCCCATAACACTAAAGCCTAACGATGTATTCGAGCTTAAATTCAATATAGCCTATGTTTACAGAGAGCCTATGGTGTTAGCTCAAAGCGGCCTAGAACCTGCTGCTATAGTCGTTGACAGTAATGTTCTAAGCAGGATCATAGGATTGTATAACTTCGAGGATTACATTAGGAACGCAACTAAGCCATTACAGGATAGGATAAGAGAGCTAGAAGGTAATATCTCCAAGTTGGAGAGTAGGGTTAGAGAGCTAGAAGGTCTAAAGTCCTTCTGGGAGAACGAGATATCAATTAAAGAGAGCCAGGTGAAGAGCTTGAGGAGCCAGATTTCAAGGCAGAATCTCGTAAGCCTAGGCCTACTAGCTCTAGGTCTAGTGTTAGGCTTCAGCGGAGGCTTCCTAGCAACTAGGTTTAGAAGAGAAGAGTTACCTGTTAGGAGGAAGGAGAGGAGACGCTAGCTTTTAACAGTAAGTAATCTCATAAGCCTACCTAGATCCCCTACATCTTCAAGCCTCCAAGCCTCCCTTAGAAACTTTGATGCTCTAGACTCGTCTACAAGCCCTTTAGCCAGCCTCCAGAACTTCTCCTCAACCTGTTCCACAGTTAACATGTTCTTATAATGTCCTGGCGGGTATACGGACTCCTCCTCGTAAACCCTTCCATCCCTGGTTCTAACCCTAACCTTATTGGGTATCCCGAGTGGGTATATCTTGTCATATTCTGGGTCAACCTCGACCTTCATCCTCCTCATAACCCTCCTAGTGTCCTCAGCTAATACCCTTTCAGGTTTAAAGGAGTCGATCCAGACTCTACCGTCTAGAAGTGCTACTGATACTATGTATGGGAGGCTGTGATCAGCCGTCTCCCTAGTCTTCGGATCCCACTTCTCGGGATCCTCAACTATTATCTTATAGCTTACAGTGAACGTCTTAACAGTAACCTCCTCCACATCCTCAGGTTTTAAGGGCCCAGCCTTCTCCCTGATCTTTAACGCTGCCTCAACAGCGCTCATAGAGTGGTATTCTACAGGCCAGTATTTAATGCTAGTCTCCATCACCTTAGGAGCCCCCTGGAAGTCTAGGTCGAACGTGTCACCTCCAATAGCCACTTTGAAGAAGCCAAACTTACCCTCAAATACAGGGGAGGGCCCTGTCATGCCTTTTGATGCTAGGACACCTGCTAGGAGCCCGTCTCTAGCAGCGTTTGAAGCAGCACACGCCTTCCACATGCTTATCTCCCCAGCTCTCGTCTGCCTAAGGGCTGGCGCTATTGTAGTAGCTATGTTTATAGCGTGCTCTGTCTTCGAAACATCGAGGTCGAGGATCTTGGATACGCCTGCAGCAGTAGCTATGGCTATGTAGGTTACATGATCCCAACCTCTACCTCTAACACTATAGGCGTCAGCGAGCCTAGCGGCTACATCGTATGCAACTATAATACCCTCAACCAGCTTCCTACCATCAGCGTCTGACACCTCCGAGGCTGCTACAAGGGCTGGGATCATATCACTTGGATGTAGAGCCTCCTTTGAGAGGTAGGTATCGTTGAAATCAAGGTATCTAACTGCACATCCGTTGGCGAAGGCAGCGTGATCGAAGGCGGCTCTCACACCCGTACCCCATACTGTTGCTGGGAGCCTAGAACCTGTTGTAGACTCGGCAACCCACCTAGCTATAACAACTGGGTCTTCCCAGAAAGCACCTAGAGCTACTGAGGCTGTGTCGATAAACCTCTTCTTAACCTCTAATATCACATCGCTCCCTACATCTTTAAGCGAAAACCCTGTAACCCACTCAGCGATCTTCCTCGCAAGAACCCTCTGCATACACCCCACCTTTACCTTTAAACGATGTTAGTGTAGGAGTATAAATATGTTATAGATACATATGTATGAATAAAACAGTGCAGGCAAACGCTAGGCCTGGTTGAGGGTTTAAAGTAGCTAGGTAGTTCTAAAGAGAGGAGGGGTTAGAGGGTTTGAACTTGAAGAAATACCCTTACCTCGTAGATCCATGGAGTTACGCTAGCTCAAAGCTTGGATTTGAACGTGCTTTCGAGATTATAGCTGGCGACGAGCATGTAGTAAAGCTTGCCCTTAAAAGGGTTAACCTAGCCTTGGAAGGAGGATTACCGGATGAGATCTCAGCTTCCACGGAGGAGGAAGTCTTCTCCTTTTGGCTTTCACTGTTATCCCTGAAGGTTGCTAGTAGCGTTTACCTCTTGAATAGGATTGTAGACGCTGAGGTTGAGAGGGCTGCGAGATTCCTTGAAGGCGAAGACGACCTTATTAGTGTTGCTAGAGCTCTAGGCATTAGGGTTGAGGGTAAGAGCATCTCATTCCCATGGGTTGTTGTGAAGGGAAAGGTTACTTATAGGGTTTTGGATATCGCTGTCCCCGTAGGGGATTTCCTTAGATACGCTTCAAGCTCTAGGTTGGAGGAGTTAAGGCTTGTTAATAACTTCGTTAAAGGGGGTTATGTGTTCTTAGAGCGTAGGAGGCTCGTTAAACTACTTGTAGAGGCTTCAAGGAGGTTTATATTGGAGAGTCTTAGGGTTGTAGAGGCTCCTGAAACCCCTGTCTTCGAGAGGCTGGTGGAGGAGGTTAGAGAACTTGAGGTTAGAGAGGCTTCGGGTTTAAGGGAGGAGCTCCTACCAGAGTGTATTAAACAAATCATATCCAGGTCTCTGGCGAGGAAGCTCTCTGACGAGGAGGTATACGTGCTCCTATCATTCCTCTCTAGTGTGGGAGCTCCTAGAGAGTATGTATCAAGCCTCATAGCCAGGATGGGGTTGGCGGATGAGGGTAAAGCTGTGGTGATAGCTGAGAGCCTGGCTAAGATCAAGGGGTATACTCCCTTTAAATGCGAGGAGCTTAAGGCTAAGGGTATCTGTGATTGCGAGGAGGATCTCGTTAAAGAGTATATATCTAGGGTTCGCAGGCATCAAGGCCGGAGGAGAGCTTAGATCTAAACATCTCAAGCCTCCTCCTACCCTCCATTAAAGCCTCGCTAGCCGTGCTTGCAATGTTCTTCAGATAACTTCTATCAACCAGAGAAACCCCCTCCCTTCTAAGTGGTATCATTAACTGTACACCGCTCATAACCTCCACCGTGTGGCCCTCGACGGGGTTGAGGGAGAGGAGACCGCTATGCTTGAACCCGGATGCCCTAGCGTATTGTAGGAGTTTCGATGCACACCTTAAGCTCGGTGTTCTAAAATGGAGTATGGGGCCTGTAACCTTAAGCCATATATTTTCGGAAAACGCTCTCGTAGAGTGCTTGGTTATAGCATCTACATCCAGGGGGTCGTGGGTCTTATAGAGTATCCTAGACTCCCCCCTCTCCCAATGCCATAAACCCTCCACTACCGTTATCCTACCCGTACAACTACTAGTTGTAACCAGTAGCGTTGGTTTATTGAAGACCTCCAAGTACCTCTCAGCACCTGGATCTAGGTAGCCTATAACCCTATCCTCGTAGATCCTCTTTAATAGTAGACTTTTATACTCAAGCCACGCCCTTAAATCTCTCAACCTCCGCATCTACAACCACCTGAACCATACCAGGCCCTACCTTCCTAACAACCCTAGTCCTCGCATTAGCGAGAATCCAGCCCTCAGCCTCAACCTTACCCCTAACCATCTCGACAGCCTTACTATAGAACATCCTCTCCTTATCAGCTTTGAGATGTAGGTAGAAGTGTATGAAGCCTCTAGGACCTCTAAGAGCTAAGAGTGCTTGTGGTGAATACTCTAGAGCTAGATCTGGTAGCGGCATTAAAACCCTATCAGCCACTCCAGCCAACCTCTCCTCCACAACCCTAGCAGCATCCCCTAGGTAGGGTACAACAATCCCCTCAACCTTATTCAACCTAATATTCTCAACCATCATGTTGTAGGCTTCCGGGTTAATGTCTATACTGTGAACCCTACCCGGCTTCGACAACCTAGCTATTACTATCGAGAATATACCAACACCGGCAAACATGTTAACCACAACCTCGCCACCTCTAACAAGCTTTGCAACCCTAAGATGTTCGTGGCCGAGCCTTGGGGTCGCAAACACCTTAGTTATATCGACTTTAAAGGAGCAACCGTGTTCCCTGTAGATAGTCCACGATCTAGGCTCTCCAGCTAGGTGTACGAAACCTCTCGTCTTATAAGGTCCAGTCACAGGGGTTACAGCAAGCCACACACTCTTAACGGGGACCACCTTCAACAGCTCCTCAGCTAACACTACGAAGTCTTCCAAGGTTAGATCTCCATATATGGGTTTCTTAATTACAGCTATATCACCTATAACCTCAAGCCTACTCCAAACCCAACGCCCTCTCTCCCCTAAAACCCTTAAAGCCAACTCTCTCAACAACCTACCCATAACCTTAATACCCACCTCGAAACACTAAACAACCTCGGGGGCCCCTTTATGGAGGAGTATCTAGTTGAAGCCTCTAAACTCTTAGATAAGGCTAGAGGGTTGACTGTTGAGGAGAAAAGAGTTTTCATGTACTTCGTGGAGAACATATCAGTTGGCGAGATTAGAGCTGTTAAAGAGTTAAAACAGCTTGGAGTAAACAACCCCCAGATGGTTATTAGAAAACTTACAAACATGGGATTGCTGGAGGAGGGTGATGAGTGCTATAACCTAGCTAAACCACTTAGAGCATACCTAGCTAGGAGGGGGAAAGCATCGATTATGAAGGAGCTCTCAAGCTAGTCAAACCGTAAACCTAGCAATCCACGCTGGAATCCACGAGCACCATATTAGCTAGGAGGCCTAGCCGAGCGTGAGTTTACCCGGTGATGTAGAGGGAGAGGTGGTTAGAGGTATTCCCATATCCCCTTGCCTCTATAGTTGTATATGATGGTTTTAGTGGCTGCTACGTATTCAACACTATAGCCTATCCCTTCTCTCCCGATGCCAGAGTCTTTTCTACCTCCGAAGGGGTAGTAGCCTATCCCATGTCTTGGGTACTCGTTAACATATATTGCTCCTACTTCAAGGAATCTTATGAGCTTCCTAATCTTATCTATATCCTTTCCGAATACAGCTGCGTCTAGACCGTACCTTCTACCGTTAGCTATTTCTATTGCTTCATCGAGATCTCTGAACTTATAGATTAGAGCTATGGGTGCGAAGACCTCGTCCCTATATAGTTTAAGTAGTTTCAGTACGTGTCTCTCGGTAACCTCAACTAGGGTTGGCTCTACATAGTTACCCCCAAGCCTCCTACCGCCATAGGCTATCCGACACCCATATCTCATGGCGTCCTCTACAGCCTCCATCATCTCGTTTACGGAGCTCTCATCTATTAGGGGGCCCATGTCAGTATCTTTATCCCTAGGATCTCCAACCTTTATCTTTGAGAGCTCCTCAACCAAAGCTTTCTTGAACTCCTCGTATATAGGCTCCTCAACTAGGATAAGCTTTATGGCATCACACCTTTGACCGCTATAGCTTGACATACCCATGGCCACCTTCTGGGCGGCAACCCCTATATCGGCGTCGGCAAGGATTATAGCTGGGTCTCCGCCTCCAAGCTCCATTATGAACTGTTTTATACCAGCATTCTTCATAACCTCAAGGCCGGTTCTAGTACTACCAGTTAAGCTTATAACATGGATCCTCCTATCAGCTACAACCTTAGAGGCGTCCCTCCCAGGTATGGTTAGAAGGGCTATAGCATCCCTCGGGAACCCGGCTTCAACAGCAACCTTAACGAACATTATTGGGGTTATAGGATCTAGTGATGGAGGTTTAACTATGAAGGCGTTCCCTGGTATCACGCTGTAGACAAACTTGTTAACAGTATCGAAGAGGGGGTAGTTGAATGGTATTATTGCTAGGACTACACCGTAAGGCTCCCTTCTAACTATGGCTTCACTTTCAAGGGTGTGAGAGCTCCAATCACCGGGTATGTAGTCCCCCTCAAGCTTCCTAAGATCAAGAGAGGCCTTCCTAAGCCTATCAATACTGGCCTCAACCTCGCTAGTAGCGTGTCTCACAGGCTTACCAGCATCAACTATAAGGGTTTCAACAAACTCCCTCTTACGCTCCTCCATTATATCAGCAATCCTCTCTATAATCCTAAGCCTCCTCTCCCCAGGAATATTCCTTATACTCCACCTACCCCTAGCGTATACAAGCTCTAAACCTCTATCAACAGCCTCCCAGTCCGGTACTGAAACCCTTGCCACCAACGATCCATCGATAGGGCTCCTAACATTAATCTTACCGGGGAACTCTAGCCAAGACCCGTCTATGAATGTTCTAAACACAGGGATACCATCCTCAAACCTATAAATCTCCTTGAAAAACTCATCCTCTAAGAGTAGCCTAGCTGGGTCCAACTAACACACCCCACCGCCTCTTCTAGAGGGGGCGGTAAGGCTATTATACCTTAATCTCCTTCAACAGCCTCCAAGACATAGTTGTCCTAGCTTAGATACCCTAATATAGTTGAAGATATTTTAAGACCCCATGTTCTAGGAGCTTGTGGGGGCGCATAGTTTGGTGGTTAAGCTTGTCATAGAGGCTTCTAGGAGTCAAAGCGGTGTTCATGTTGAAAGAAAGCTTGCATTTATTGTTAGCGGAGGAGGGCTTATAGAGGTTAGAGGGGGTGGTGAACCTATTAAAACAACCTATAGTAGGGGTGAGGCTTGGCTTTACAATGTCAACCTTAAACCAGGAGAGCTCGCTGTACAGGTTAGGCTTGTTAGAGGGCTTAAGGGTAGGGTTAGGGGGTACATAGCTGTATATGATAGTAATGGGGTTGAAGTCTACAGGGTTGTTATTAGGAAGCTTAAGATTAGACCGTCGAGAGGCGATAGAGGTTACCATTGGGTTGTAGAGAGGGTCGTGGAGAAGTTAGGTCTCCACAAATACCTTAAAAGGTATAAGTTTGAGGAGAAGCGTGGAAGACAGGTTAAACCCTCACAGGCTAAGCGATAGCGTGGATGGAATGGAGCTCGGGAATCGCATCGGCCTGATCGTGAACCCGCTTGCAGGGATAGGTGGGAGGCTTGGGTTTAAGGGTAGCGATGGCGCTTACGCTCTAAGAGCTCTACTAATGGGAGCCCCTCTTGTAGCACCTTTAAGGGCTAGGAGTTTCCTAGAGGCTCTCCCAGCAGAGGTTAGGCTTGTAACCCCACCTGGGATAATGGGGTTTGAGAATGTTAGAGGTACTATTCACGAGCCTCACACCAGCGTTATCCCATGTGTCTCTCCAAGAGTTTGGCCTACTACAGCCTTTGATACGAGGAGGTGTGCTAAGGCTATAGTAGATAATGGTGTAAAGCTACTTGTATTCGTTGGAGGTGATGGAACAGCAAGGGATATTCTCGATAGCATAGACGAGAGGGTGCCAGCCCTCGGGGTACCAGCTGGTGTTAAAGTCTACAGCTCGGTGTTCGCGGTAAACCCTAGAGCTGCTGCATTTATAGCAAAGAGGTTCCTTGAGGGGAGAGCTCAACCTGCTAGGAGAGAGGTTCTAGATGTGGACGAAGACGAGTTTAGAAGTGGAAGACTTAAAGTGAAGCTCTACGGCTACCTCTTAGTACCAGTAGACGATCTACTAGTTGAAGGTGGTAAGACCGCCTTCACGTCAGGGGAAGAGGAGGAGCTGGAGGCTATAGCCAGCTACGTGGTGGAGCTGATGGAGCCGGATACGCTATACATACTAGGGCCTGGGAGAACGGTAGAGTGGATAGCGAGGAAGCTGGGAGTGGAGAAAACACCACTAGGAGTAGACGCAGTATACAATGGAAAACTAGTAGGAAGGGATCTAAGTGAGAGGGAGTTGCTAGAGCTCCTAAAACGATATCCAAAAGCCAAGATAATAGTATCACCCTTGGGGGGGCAGGGGTTCATACTGGGGAGGGGGAATCAGCAGATAAGCCCTGAGGTTATCATGAGGGTGGAGCCTAAGAATGTAATCGTAGTATCCACTAAATCCAAGCTATTAACCTTTAAAACATTAAAGGTTGATACAGGAGATGAGAGGCTAGATAAAATGTTTGAAGGCTACATGAGAGTTATAGTAGGTTATAATAGGGAGGCGGTAGTGAAGGTCGAGGTAACCCCTAGAGAGCTTAGACCTTAAGGTGATGTGATGTTGAAGGGAGATATCCTTATCCACGGTCTGGGGGTTGCAGGCGCCACCTTGGCATACCTTACCTCTAAGCTTGGTTTTAGGGTTGTAGGTTTAGATGTTGCACCCTACTATAGGAAGGCTTGTGGTGATGTGGTAACCCTTAGGAGTTATACATGGGAGCTCCTGAGAGCTACTGGTAGCATTTTAACTTTCGCTAGGAGGTTTGAGGTTAGAGTTGGCGGTGTTGAGGTAGCCTATCTTAACCTAGGGCCTGTGTGGGCCGTGGTTGATAAACCTAAGCTTGTTAACACCCTTAGGTCCATGGCTGAAGCTGAGGGGGCTAAAATTGTTAAGGGTAAGGGGGCGCCCGAGGCTGGTTCGGATGGCGTTGTTGTCGATGCTAGGGGCCCCTACGCTCACAACCTTAATGAATCAGTGTTAACGGTTAGGTTTATCGCCAAGGCTAGGTGGGATGATGATAGCGCCTTGATCGACTTCGACCCAGCTAACCTAGGGCTCTACTGGGTGTTCCCCCTAGGTGATGGTAGGATCAATATGGGTGCTGGGTTTAAGAAGGTGGAAGACGGGGGTTTATTGAAAGCGTTAACTCTAAAGTACTATAGGAGGCTTACAGGCGAGAACGCCCAAGTCTTAGATGTTAGAGGCGCCCCTGTAGCTGTGGAGGCTCCGGTAAAGCTAGTGGAGGACGGGGTCTACAAGGTTGGCGAGGCTGCAGGCCTAGTTAACAGTACTTCTGGTGAGGGTAACAGGTACGCCATCCATAGCGCTATCGCACTAGCAAGAGCTATAAGCAAAGGTAGAGGCGTGAAGGGTTACAAGGAGCTCCTACAAGGAGTGTTAGATGAGATAACCCTATCAAGACTCCTCCTAAAGCTAGTCGAAAAACTAGGCCCGAAGACTTCAACCAAGCTCCTAGAGAGCCTACCACAGGAGTTCTGGGCCTACTACTTCAAAGGAAGGCTTACAAGAAGAACTCTTCTGCGAGTTCTCAGGAGCAACCTAAACATACTACTGCCTACTGTTTAAGGTATTCATCTCTATCGATACTCAACTATAGCTAAGAGTTAAGCCTGTAGACTTACGATGTCAGTTTTAGATACGTTAACAGCTCATCTAGAAGCTGGAAGTCCTCCTCTAAAAAGCTCTTGGTGAACCTTGCAAAGGTTCTGTAGAACGAGCTTTTAGAGTTCTGACTTATCACATCACATAGTCTTGGTATCCACTTCATAACATGCTCTTCCATGAACCTCCGCTGTCTCTCCAGGATTCTTATAGAATCCTCAATAGAACCCTCATTAAGTAGCTCGTAGCTTCTAAGACAGGTTTTCGCCATATACTCTAGCTCCACGCCAGCATGATCTTCAAGGACAGATTTATCCTCTAGTATAAAACCATCCTCTAAAAACCGTTCTCTCACCTCCTCCCACGACTTACCCTTAAATGGTCCACCTCGCTGAACAGACTCGAATGGAACAGCTATCGGGCGCGGGGCTATGAAGAGCCTCGTGTACTCAGCCCACACATCTATTAACTGTTGTTCTTCTACGTTTAGTAACTCTTCAACAGCCTCTAGAAATTCCACTGTAGAGCGTTTTAGCTCACTCTCAGGGTATCTAGTGGGTACACTTTTAAGTATCGGATCTTGAACTAGCTCACGCAGATACTCTTTTGTAGGTTCTAGAAGGAATAGATGGCTAATTATGGAGTAAATGTGAGCTCTAAAAAGAAGAATTGAGGAGATGATAGGGTTAGAAAAAATGTTTGAAATCATATTATTGGAGCTCACTATGCCTCCCTTCCCTACAGCCCCTCTCCTACACCTGGTACCTTGTACTCTCTCACATAGTACTCAGCTAGTAGCTTCCGCGCCTCCTCTAGATCCTTAACCTTCTTAATCTTTACAATCATGTTACCGTACGCAGGTTCACCCATTATTGGTGAAAACTTGTAGTCGACAAGCTCATTATGGTTTGGTGTGTAAATTCTATGATGATATGTCCCACCGAGTCCAGGTGCGAATCTACCTCCAGTTGCGAACCCCATACGTATAACACCAGGTCTAACAGTCTCACATACATATGCTTTAGCTACAACTCTCCTCCCTAGCGGGTTCTCCACTACTATGAGGTCACCAGTCTTAATACCATACTTCTCGGCATCAACTCTATTAATCTGAGCCACCCCTACACCCCACATATTCTTTGGAATCCTCTTCTTAACGTACCTGAACTCCTTGCCTCCTGGTGTAGGTTCTAGTATTAAGGCTTCGAAGGGTTCCGATAAGGGAAGCCACAGGCCTTCAGCTGGGGTTTGAGCAAGCCATTCGCACATATGCGTTCCGCTCATCGCATGGTGTACTCTTGCATTACATAGTAGGAATGGGTATTCATCTTTGTACTTTGCATAAGCAGGGTTCGTGTATGGGTTCCAGACTGTTTCAAACCAGTAGAATGTCATTGGCAGCCTACTCCATCCAACCTCCTTCCAGCTTGGTGGTACTTCCCCAGCTTCTTCAACAAGCTTATTGTACCTTTCATATCTATAGAATTTAAATTCTATCTTGCCCGTTTTAGTCTTCACAACCCCACCCGGCACCCAGTCCTCCTTAGCAGGATCCCAGACCTTATACCTATACCAGCTCATAGGCCATATGGCTGCGCCATAATGTTTCCTTAGGTATTCTACTGTAACAGGCTCCCCTCTGACGACCCTCCCCTTGTGGTCTATAGTTACGCGTCCCTCCTCTAGGGACTCGGGAGTTCCGTATAGCGTGTACCCTTCAGGTAGATTAGGGTATGGTAGAGGTCTCCCAACGTTAGGTCTACCGGGCGCTACGAGTAGCATCTCGTTAACGAAATCCTCCTCCGTCTTGTACTTCTCCCAGAACTCCTTTGGATCTATATCACTACGTTCAAACTCCTTCAACTCATACTCGTATATCTTTTTAGCTAACATGTTCATGATGTCAGTAGGCTTCTTCGCTTCAAACATAGGCTCTACTACAGCATCCCTTAGAAATATCACAGGGTGTGTTGGGTATATGTCTGAGAGGCTCATCCTCTCCAAGTAACTGGCTTCAGGTAGTACGTAGTCAGCGTACAGAGCCGATTCAAGGAAGATTGTGTCTATGACTACGAATAACTCAAGCTTATAGGTGCCGTCAGGCTTCTTCTCAGTAAACGCTTTAACAAACTCAGGTATCGGGCCGGCTGTTACAAGCGTGTTACCGGTCCTTAGTATGTACGCTGCCAACGGGTACTTATGTCCTCTAAATGGACCATACCTAAGGGTTATACCCTCCCTAATCATCCTAGGTAGATCTCCCACTACATCGTCCCAAGCAGCAGGCCAGTCTCCGTACCACGCGTAGTGCAAGTATACCTGCTTAGCTCTAACCTTCCTACCATTGATAACCCTCTCCACTTCTCTATCATTAAACCACCTTCCAGTAGCTGTTCCACCCTTACTAGATTTAACAATCTCCGTATCAATAACGCCTCCGGGTCTCTCGAAGTTCCCGGTTATGACGTTGAGGAACGTGAATAGTATTGATGCAACATAGCCGTTGTAGTGGTGGCCGGGCGCCTGCATACCCCATATAACTGCAGCTGGTTTGGTGATTCCAAACTCGTGGGCTAGCATCTCTATATCCTCCTTGCGTAAACCTGTTCTCGCTTCAGCCCATTCTAGTGTGAAATACTTTTTACCCGTAGCAGGGTCGACTTTGTCCCACCACTCCTTGAATGCCTGAATGAACTCCTCCCATCCTTCAACATATTTCAATACCTCGCGGTCTATGTAACGCCTATTAGGGTCATTGGGGTTATCGTGTTCAAGTATATATCTCAGCATAGCTGCAGCTAGATCAGCGTCAGTTCCAGGTCTAATTGGGAACCATTTATCTGCCAGAGCTGCGGTGTTCGAGTAACCTGGGTCTACTACGTAGACCTTACATCCGTTCTCAACCTTAGCTCTAACAGTGCCTATAGTCTCCCACACTATCCTGGTGGCCGTGAATGGATTCCAGCCAATGTAGATAATCAGCTTAGCATCATGCTTATCATACCATTGTATACTCCCATCTGGCATTCTAACGGGTACTGGGCGCATTATATCAGGCTCCCAACGCTTACCCTCAACAGCAAGCTTAGGCCCATGCCTTCTCGGTGTATCGCAGATAGCACCGTGCTCTACACAGTTAGGGGTTCCGAATGCGAAGAAGAGCCTCCAGTACTGATCTCTATCCGTGACGTCACCCGTATCCATTAATACAGCTTCAGGGCCATACTTCTTCTTTATCTCAACAAGCTTCTTCGCTATCTCATCTATGGCTTGCTCCCAGGAGATCCTGATAAACTTACCCTCCCCCCTCTCCCCAACCCTCTTTAGTGGATAATGTATCCTGTAGGGGCTATATTGAAGGTTAATCCCTGATACTCCTTTAGCACAAGCAGCTCCACCACTATTATAATGCACATGAGGGTTACCATAGATCCTGATAACCTTACCATCCTTTACCCAAACCTCTAAGGCGCACTCAGCGGCGCACATGACACATGCAGTGTACTTAACGGTGACTTCTCCCCTCTTCACCCTCTCCAACATATCCTTGGCTCTCTCAGGTTGATACTTCAACGTCTCTACCTTCTGTAAACCAGTAGCACCAACGGTGATGCCTGATGCAATCGCTAAGCCGGCCACAGTAGCTAGCTTAATAAAATCCCTCCTAGTTAGCCTCTGCTCAGGCACGCACCTCCACCCCCGATACCTCTACCTTAACCTTCCAGTTTGAGAAGACAGCTAGACTTAATGATATGAGGAAGAGCCACGAGAATAGCGATGCAAGCACTTCAACTAAGTCTATGGAGGGAGCTCCAAGTATATAGACGTCAGTAGAGGCCATCTCAACAAGCTCCCCTCCGACAATGAGGTTCCACTTGTGAGTAAAAGCTCCAATAAGCACTAGAATGGATATAGCTAGCATGATGTTAGCGGATGCAGGCACCCTATTAGATAGGAGTAGTAGCAACAGTATTAATGGTACGATAGTCCCTATGATTAACTGAAAACCTATGTAGCTTAAACCTAGTGACCCCATGAGTGCTTTGTTGAACTCCGCTACTCCAGGCTTCGGCTCGTAGGCCCTCACTAGAGCATCGGCAACCTCGAATATGAATATTAATAGAAGCAACAGCAGTAACATCTTACTTCCATATACTAAAACATCCTTATTCACCTCCATCTTAATAACACGCCATAATACGATGTACGCTAGTAGGGTTAACGCTAAACCCGAGGCTACAGCTATCAAAATGGTTAGAACAGGGAGCGCTAGATTATGCCACCATGCTTCAACACCCTTACTAGTTGCTAGTAAGACGCCTGGGTAACCAGCATAGAGTAGGGCTAGCACTAGACCTATAGCACTTAGGATCGCTATTGTTGAAGCACGTATAGCTCTATACCAGTTATCCAAAACCACTATGACGGTTACCAGGATTATTAGTAACGTTATCAGCCACGCTCCTACAGCCATAGGAGATGTAAAATTAGGGGAGGTGAATATCTTGTATGCTCTCCAAGGAGATCCTAGGTGGAGTAGCAGGGGCACCGTTATAGCTACTATTGACGCCCATGAGAGGCGTAGTGCTAGCGGAGCTATATCCCTAAGTTCTCCAACTCTGAATAATACTGGTAGAACCGCTACTATATAGGAGCCGACAGCAGCTCCTGCGATGAAAGAGTAGATAGCAATAGGAGTACCCCATACATCCGTCATACCTCCACCACCCCTCCCACCTTCGGGTTTATAACGATCGTCTTAGATGGCAGACCTTTAACTGCCTCCTCAAGTCCTATGTAGAATACCATAGGCTTATTACCGGTCTCGGGCTTCAATACAGATACATGCTGAGACTGTAAAACCTTAGATACAGGGCTCTCCGGGTCATTGAGATCACCGAAGATCCTAGCACGACCCATACAGTTAACAACACAAGCTGGTAACAGGCCTTGCTCTAACCTGTGGCTACAGAAATCACATTTATCAACGGTACCCAGGTATGGGTTCTTATACCTAGCATCATATGGACACGCTTGAATACAATAGCCACAGCCAATGCACTTACTATAATCTACAACCACAACCCCATCCTCCCTCTTATAGGTAGCCCCTACTGGGCATACACTCACACATGAGGGGTTATCGCAATGATTACAAAGTTTGGGTATAAACGCTCTCCTAACGTTCGGATAGACCCCCCTCTCTATAATCTCAACCCACGTCCTAAAATGCTCGTAGGGAACACCGTTCTCCATTTTACAAGTTGCTTGACAAGCATAGCAACCCACACACTTCCTTAAATCTATAACCATAGCCCATCTAGGTCGATGACTTTTCCTTTCAATTAGAGGAGAGCCCCTAACTTTAGGTAAGGCCTCTGCAAGCTTTAGATATGGCGAGGCCAAACCAGACACCAAATACATGTTTATAATCTCTTCTTTTTAAGTATAAATATAAATTATACATTATAAAATTTACATAGACGTTAGTTTAGAACTAGCACAGAAACTAGTCGTTAGGATTGAAAGGACACCGTTCCTTCCTAAGTCAATCTAACCCCTAAGTTCTAATAAAGTCGTGATTATAGCTTGGAATGTGTGATTTTAAGGTGTAAGATTCTAAGGATCTTCTAGGGTGGTGATCTTAGCTAATGTGTAATATAGGTGATCCGGAGGTAGAGGTTTCCCGTTTCAGTAAGGTTCTCGCCGGTGTTCTCCACGAGGTTTTAAGGCATAGGGTTTCCGTTGATGTTGCTTTTAGGAGGGTTTGTGGTGGTTGGTGTGCTTCTAGTGTTGATGAGAGGGAGCTTTTATACGATGCTGCTAGGAGGTTTGTTGCTGACTACGTTAAACTCCTATGTGTTTCTGGTAAGAGGAGGAGGCCTAGGGATCTTGTCAAGCTCTGGCTCTCGGGTTTCGAGGAGCCCTCTGAGCCCTATTGTAGGCTCTCTGTGCCCCTGTGGCTTTACGATAGGCTCTACGCTCTGCTAGGCGATGAGGCTGTTAGGCTCTTCGAGGCTATGAGTGTTAGGGTTTGGTGGCTTAGGGTTAACATGTTGAAATCGAGTATTGAGGGTGTTGTGAGGGGTCTTGAGAGCGAGGGTGTCATAGTTGAGGTTAGCAGGGACTACCCCTACATGTTGAAGATAATCAAAACCCCCAAGCCTGTGAGGCTCCTAAGGGTTGTTAGGGAGTTTAAGGCTATACCACATGATATAGCATCAGCTGTTGTGGTTGAGGCTTTGAGGCCGGAGCGAGGTGATAGTGTTCTAGATGCGTGTGCAGCGCCCGGCATTAAGACATCGCTTATAGCTATGCTAGCTGAGGGTAGGGTGAGGATTAAGGCTATTGATATAAGTGGGCGTAGGATAACGGTTATGAGGAAGCTTATGAGGAAGCTAGGTGTACCAGATGAAGCAGTAGAGTACATGGTGGCAGACTCGAGGAAGGTTGAGTTGAGGGAGCACTATGACAAGGCATTGGTAGATGCACCGTGTAGCAACACAGGGGCCATGGCCAAAGATCCAGCTTTAAGGGTAACAATAACACCTGGGAAGGTAGAATACTATAGCAGGTTACAGAAGGGGATACTAGAAAACATCCTAAAATACGCTAGCAGAGTAACGTATACAACATGCTCAATACTACCGGAGGAGGGGGAGGAGGTTGTGGAAACAGTAGCGGATAAGGCGAAGCTAGAGAAACCACAAATAAAAATGTGTGGTGAACCGTACAAAGGCTACAGTGTATCGCAGAGCACATGCAGACTATACCCACACATACACGAGAGTGAAGGGTTCTACATAGCAAACATGGTAACCCACTAGGGAAACCCTCACATCTCGACAGAAGCCCTTACTCCCGTAGAGGTTGCCCTCCGGAGTAAACCTCAACACCATACTTTACAGCATCAACATAAAACATTCTACCCTCTCTAAGAGCTCTCTCAAGCTCACCCCTTGAGATAACAGTAATCTCAACATCGACATCCTCAACCGTGGCGAGCTCAAACCTCACATCACGTGGGATATCGTAGTTGACGATGACGAGTATATCGATGTCACTTAAACCCCTCACAAACCTCCTCCTAGCCAGAGATCCGGAGATGATAATCCTAACAGGGTTAAACCTCTCAATAAGCCTTACCAGGAGCTCCTCCAAAGGCTCCAGTAGATCCTCAGCACTTGTACCCCTAAGGATCTCTCTCAACCTCTCTCTTAACAAGCTCTACAACCTCCACAGCTGTAGCTAAAGCCTCCTCAGCATCACCCCTAACATAGTGTTTGTGGGGAGGCAGAGCAGGCCACACATTAGGATACCTAGTGGGGATATAGTATCTATCAAGCTTCCTAGCCTTCTCAGCCAGCTCCTCCGGTATAACGATAACGCCCCTAACATCCTCAATCAACTTTGCAATACTATGTGTTTGCGAGTACACCCCCAACCTCTTAATACACAGTGCTTTAAGGGCTTTCTCAACAGCCTGATGTGATAGAAAGCACACCTTACTCCATCTACTAAACTGGAAGAGCTCACGAGCAGCTTCTAGATCGTCCAAAGCCTCCTCAAGCCAATCCCTAAACCTCTCATAACTCAAAACCCTCCCCGAGATGTAGTTGTAGTAATTAGAGGCTTAAACAACCCCCTACACACCTCTTACTCCATGGGTTAAAGTTAGAGTTCCTTCAATTAGATAGATCCTCACCGCCTTAGCTTAAGCCAGGAATTTGAATAACAGTTTTATAGCTTAATTCAACTCACCTCATAAAGCCTTGAATCACCCTAGTGGACTCTTAGTGTAACCGAATGTTTAGAGCGTACCGGCTACCAGCCTGGACACTCAACATTACGGGTTGCTTGAATCTCAGCTTTGATAACCTCTCCTCTCCCTCCTACCAAGTTCTTCCCTAAAACACCAGAGCCCCTCGAACGGATCTATTATCACAATCTTTAGAGTGCTTATTAGAGCGTCATTCAATAGTATTAACGGGCTCCTAGTGATGTAAGCGTAGGCTTTCACAGGACCCTCAACCCTATCCCCCGCGTCAACGTATACATCTACGTGATCTGTTGTTCGTGGTAGGAGAGTTCTACTACCATCGGCTAGAACTCTCTCCAGGAGTGTAACGTTAGGCCTCTCACCGAATAGAGTTCTAGCGATTCCCTCAGGTAACGTGATCTCAGGCTCTCTACCTGCAAAACCGCTATTAGCTATCCCGAGCCCTTCAGTGCAGAGATTCCTATAGCAAACTCTAACCTTGAGCCTTAGAACCACCCTCCTCCACCTCACTAGGAGGTATCAGTGTTAGCATTAGGAGCTCCAGATCCTCCATGAGCTCGGGAGGCATAATCGTAAGTATCATCCCCACATCCTCACTCAAACTCATCACCTCTAGTAGTTGAGTTTTAAGGGGAGACCTATTAGTTGTATGCTAGCAGACACGTAACCCCTCTAGCTCCATACCCAGACTTAAACTAACCTTTCATCACCGGGTGTTAGGTGAAGTCGTGGAGCCTCTAAAGGTATGCCCCGCTGAGGGCGCAACGTTCAATATAATATTCGCGTGAGTGCTGTTCATATAAATTTAGGAGTTACCCTATATTGGATCCACGGTGTCAAAACTGACTTCGTGGTTTAAAGTCTATAATGGTGTGGTTTTTGAAGTAAAAGGTAGCCCTCTCTTCCTCATATTCATAGCGTCCACCATGACATCCACGATCCCGGGTATTAGCGTTGCCGGGCCTACACCTGAGGCTACGCTCTTCACACCAGCATTGGATGTAGAGTACCTGGTTACTGGGAGACCTCTATCCTCTAACTCGATCCCTGTTACACCCACTGGTATCCCGACCCCGGCTCTCCTATCAAGGGTCACATTGAACCTCCTGGGGATACCGTTCCTCGTAGTCGATGCCGGATCCTATGTTAAGCCCAAGGTGCCTCATGTCAGGCTACCTAGCGCCATTGTTGGAGGCGATATTAGGAGTGGTAGGGCCCTACCTAGGGGGAGGTCTAGGGAGCTCTTCGAGGAGTCTATGACTCTTGGCCTAATGCTAGCTCGTAACACTGATGTGATTATAGGTGAGAGTATGCCTGGTGGCACTACGACCGCTATGGCAATAATGGAGGCTCTAGGCTACAATGCTAGAGGTCGTGTTAGCAGTGCCGGCCCAGTCAACCCCCATGAGCTTAAGGTGAGGGTTGTTGAGGAGGGTTTCAGGAATGCTGGTTTGAAGCTCCCAGCTGGTGACGTGTTCGAGGTTGTAGATACTCTGGGGGATCCCCTGCACATATCCATAGCCGGGTTTGTTGTAGGAGCTCTGAGCAACAACTCTCTTTCAATTCCATTAAATGGATTCCCCCTAGCTCCCCAATCCAACTACCAATGGAAACCATCACCATGACCAGCAGAGAGAGCTGTAAACCTCCTAAGAGCAAAAGACTCTTTAAAGTCGAGAGTGGAAAACGAACAACCAACCCATAGAGTTAAATAATAAGTACACCAAGGGAAGCTTAAAAACCCCACATGAACCAAAGCTTATATACGTTACCTCGGACGCCCCCATCCATAAACATGTGTCCCGGCAGTATACAATGAAAACTCCCATTAACAATGGGGAAAACCAATGAGAGATAGAAGCGAAAAGCTTAAATACCAGACCCTACACTATATACGTAAGGCCCCCACCTAGGGGCTTAATGGAATAGAATCCATATAATGGAATTGAGAGAAATTTCCACAGCGAACATGGGATGCGATGATGCAGATCCATTCAATGGAATTGAAAGAGGAGTGCGTAGTAGAGTAGTGATGATGTGAATCCGAATCCATTCAATGGAATTGAAAAGGATTTAAGGGAGGTTGCGTGGAGAAGGAAGACCCCTGTCAACACAGGCTCTGGGAGCTTGGAGGCTTTGAAGAGGATAGCTGGTAGGGTGTAGCTAGGGGAGGAGGCTTTGGAGGATGTGAATAGAACTATGGGCTTCAAGCCCCTAACACCATTGCATAGGTTCCTAGCGTACAGGATGGTGGAGTTAGGAGTCAAGCTGCCAGGGGTTGTAGAGAACGGTGCCCTCTATGCGGTAGAGCCCTCCACAGGAGCTCCTGCAAGTTCTGTGACTCCTATGTTACACCGCAAGGCTACATACTACACTATAGCCAACAGTATACAATGGAAGTCACCATTCGAAATAGGGAAATCTAGTGAGATGTGAAAGCGGAAAAGCTTAAATACTAGATCTCGCACCATATACATGGAGCCCCAACTGGGGCTTAATGAAGTAGAATCCATACAATGGAATTGAAAGGCAGGTGAGTACGGTGAATTTCACACCTTCGTATACCAAGTACCAGAATCCATTCAATGGAATTGAAAGGTATTAATTGTGAAAGTGTTTTAGGTCTAGTTTATTAACCTGTGTACTAGGTGGTTTTGGTGGGTTTGGAGCTTAGGGTTGTTGAGGCTTATCCTGGTGATTCTGGTAGGAAGATTGCTAGGATGAGTCCTTCTGCTATGAGTAAGCTTGGTGTTGGTACTGGTGATTTTGTTAGGGTTGAGGCTAATGG
>JAJHQN010000010.1 GCA_020833325.1 Desulfurococcaceae archaeon
GCTGCGTGCACGTAGGGCTTCCCTGTTTCCCACGCGTACTCATCTAGCACAAGCCTGGTCCTCCAGTCGTCGAGACCATCAACTATTATGTCTGCTTCCTTTAACACCTCTGCAACATTATCTCTGGTTATCCTAGCATTTCTAGCTTCCACCTCGACTAGTGGATTTAACGCTTTAAGCCTCTCACCTGCTACAGTTGCCTTAGATTTCCCTATATCATCTGTTGTGTATAGTATTTGTCTGTTAAGGTTCTCAACTCCAACCTCGTCGTAGTCGACTACTAGGAGCTTACCTACACCAAGTGCTGCCAGGTACATGCTAACAAGGCTTCCGAGACCTCCTAAACCTACCACCGCTACTTTCGACTCAAGTAGCTTAACTTGGCCTGCTGCTCCTAGTAGGGGTAGTTGCCTCGAATACCTCACTATATCAATTCTATCCAGCTCCTGTAACACCTACCTCCCCTCCCTAACCCACTCCGTCCTATCCTTATAGTCTACTAGCTTAATACCTAGCTTTGAAAGCCTATCCCTTATAGCATCTGATAGATCATACATCCTCCTAGCTCTAAGCTCGCTCCTAACCTGAACTATGAGCTCTAGAAGATCGCCCTCAATGCCCAAGGCCTTAGGGGCTTCGATTATATCATCTAGGACAGCATACACCCTGTTAAGCTCGTATAGAACCCTGTAGGTGTAGAGTAGAACTGAATGGCTTTCACTAGCCTCCACATCCCTATAATATGTGTTTGTAAACTCCCAAACCCACCTCATCGCTAGGCCTAAGTTGAAGTCATCGCTTAAAGCTTCATGCCATGAGCTGTGTATGGCTTTAAGAGATCTTAACACCTCTAAGCCTCGGGAATCCAGGTAGTGCGTAGGCTCGCCCCTCTCAAGCCTCCTAGTAACCCTTGAGGCTATATCCCTAAGCCTCTCGTAGAGTCTAAGAGATTGCTCTAAACCCTGCTCGTTATAGTCAAGGTTACTCCTATAATGTGCACTTAAAAGCCATAACCTTAGGGGGCCCGAGCCCCACCTTGATTGAGCGTCCTTGAAGGGTATTATGTTGCCTAAACTCTTACTCATCTTCTCCCCACCTATCGTTAAATACGATGTATGCAACCAATACTTAACCCAAGGCCTTGTGTTGAAGTACGACTCGCTCTGAGCCCTCTCGTTCTCATGGTGGGGGAAGACTAGGTCGACGCCACCACCATGAATATCTATGCTGGAGCCGAGATACCTGCTACTCATAACACTACACTCTATATGCCATCCAGGCCTCCCCCTACCCCAAGGGCTATCCCAGCTAGGCTCCCCAGGTTTAGCCGCCTTCCAAAGAGCGAAATCATAAGGGCTCCTCTTCTCCCTCAAGAACTCCTCCTCCTGCCTCCAGGCTTCACGTGACAGGTTCCCGCTAAGCCTACCATAGTCTGGGAACTTATCCACGTCGAAGTAAACACTACCACTCTCAGCTACATAAGCGTAACCCTTATCAATGAGACCTTGTATAAATTCAATTATATCCCTTATATGCGCTGTAACCCTAGGGTGTAAGTCGATCCTCACCTTTAAAGCCTCCAGCATTTGCATGTAGTCCCTTGTATACTCCTCTACAACCTCCTCCCAACCCCTCCCCTCCTCCCTAGCCCTGTTAATGATCTTATCATCTATGTCGGTTATGTTCTGAACATGATAGACGCTAAACCCTCTTAGACCTAGATACCTTTTAATAGCATCGAATACAGCAAAGGTCCTAGCGTGGCCTATGTGAGTGTAATCGTATGGAGTGGGCCCGCAGACGTACATAGATACAAATGGAGGTTTTACAGGCTCGAATAGCTCAAGCCTTCTGCCGAGAGTGTTGCGAACTCTAATGAACACAATGCCTCAAACACCCTCCTTATAATAGGGGCTTGAACCTTATAAAGCTAGGTGTCCGGGTTAGTTTAACCTACTATAATCCTTTAAAAGGTCTGAACCCCCCACAGCATACAGGGATATGAATGGGGTACAGGGGCTCCCGGGAGGATCACCCGGTGGTTAAAGCCATGAGGGAGATCTCCCTGTATATCCTGAAAGCCTCTGAGTCCATGGACTTAGAGCAGGTTGATGGTTTAATCAACATCCTACTTAAAGCCTATAATGATAAGCGGAAAATCCTAGTCATGGGGGCTGGGAGGAGTGGTTTGGTTGGGAGAGCTTTCGCTATGAGACTCCTACACCTAGGGTTCCACTCTTACGTCTTAGGTGATATAATTGTACCTAGCATATCAAAGGGGGACGTAGCTATAGCTATATCAGGCTCTGGGAGAACCCAGCTCATTCTAACTGCTGCGGAGGCCGCTAAAAAGGTTGGTGCTACGGTGGTTGCAGTAACAAGTTACCCTGATAGCCCTCTCGGGATGCTAGCAGACCTAGTAGTCTGGGTACCGGGTAGGGCTAAGACTAGCCGTGTTGTAGATTTCTTTGCAAGACAGATACTAGGGATCCACGAGCCCCTAGCACCTCTTGGAACATTATTCGAGGATACAGCTGCTGTATTCCTCGATGGAGTCATATACGCTTTAATGAAAGAACTCGGGGTTAATGAGGAGGAGATGGCCGCTAGACATGCGAACATAGAGTTGTAATAGTGCGACCATGGAATCCCCGATTGAAAGCTGGATTGTGGAGTCAAGTGTATTAGGGTCGAGAGAGCTTTGGATGGTGAGAGGGTATAGGCATCCCGAGGACTACGTGGTGGTATCACCTTACATTATAGGAGGCTCTAAAGTTAAACAGTACGATTGGAGTGGAGTGCCCGAGTGGATTATAAAGTATGTTCCATGTATAGGTAGGAGGGCACCACTACTACCTAGGAGGAGTATAACTAGGATTATAGAACCAGCAGGAGTTTTGAAGGCTAGGAGGAACGATATACCCCAAGCTATTGTAGAGCTCCTAGACATAATAGCCCCTGAGTGGGCTGGAATTACGGGATCCTGGGCTGTGTTCGAGGAGAAACCTTCAAGCGATGTAGACATAATAGTCTACGGTAACCATAAAGCAATCTATAGGGTTCTCCTAGACCTTAAGGTTGACGGGGTTATAGAATCTTGTATGGTGGAAGAGAGATATCTTAAAGTTAAAGATAGGCTGTCGTGGACATCCTATAGTAAGCTAGCTACATTAAAAGTGCTGGACTCCTGCTATAAAGGCGTACCATACACTATAAAAATCCTAAGAAGGCTTGACAGGGAGCCCTGCGAAGACTTCATAGTGGATATGGGAGCTTACAGAGGGGCTCTCAGGATAGTTAAAACCCTAGAGTCACACCTAACACCCGCAAGATACATAGTTGACATTGGCGGGATAGAGGCTTTAATGGAGACGTGGCATATGAGGTATATGGAGTTACCAGAGGGGCTCTACATAGGGCACCTAGAGTTATTCGATGAGAGGGGGGCCACGATATGCAGCCCAGACTTAGTGGGTAGCTTGGAGGGGCCTCTATGAAGGTAACCCCCGCCTTAGACCCCGAGCATGGATCCTCTGTTATAACAAAATACGGAGTTCTAGGCGTTATCATAGGGATCCCTAGGCCTCCCGAGCTCCTACCTGTAATACCTAAATATGTCCTGTGTAGTGAAAGCCTCTGGTCTAGGGGGGCATCTGCGTTTTGTAGAGTACTTGAGAGATACGGCCCCCTGGGGGTTAGCGGTACTCTAGCTAGGATAGGGTTTAACGAGATCCTCGATGGGATCTATAACTCCCCCATGCCTTACGTAAGGTTATCCGATGTGATTGAGATTGTTAAACCGAGAGAGGCTCTATCCAGGGTTCTCGCTAAGCCTGTTAACGATCTACACTACGAGCTCCTAGATCTACTAGCCTTTTTATCGAAGAACGGAGTTGACATGGATAATGTTGGTTTAATAGGCTCTCTAGCAGTGGGGATAGAGAACGTGGAGGTATCAGATCTAGACTTAGTGGTCTACGGCTTGGAAAACGCGGAGATAACGTATAGGTTATTCACGAGTATGGCTAAACCCAGCTTTACCCCGGTAAAGGAGTTTGGAGGCTTAGTAGTCGAACCAGCTGTCAGCATAGGTTGGAGGAGGGCTCAGTTCAGAAGGTTTATAGTTGGTTGGGCTGGAGTGCCTGGGGTGGGGGAGCTCTGCAAGCCTCTAAAGAGCTATTTTAACATAGATAGCCCTGTAAAACCTGTTGAGGTCACCGTGTATGTTGAGAGAGGGCAGCCCTCAGCCCTAGCATATCCACCCTGTGTTGTAAGTAGTGATGGTATCTACATAGTATCATTCGAGTATAATGTTGGAGCCCTCCTATACAGAGGTGGCACTTTTAGGGTTAGAGGTTTGGCTAGTGAGAGCTTAAATACAATATATATTGCTACTAGGGAGCTCCCAGGCTACATTGAGCTGTTAACAGGTTAGAACGGAATTCCCACAGCCTTTCTATACTCGCTATAGAGGTTTTCAACCCTCTCAACCCACCCTTCTAACCCTCTTATATCTTCAGGATACTCTAGATAGAGGTTCTTAGCCTTCCTCATGTACTCGCTGACTAATACGAGTTTTGTTAGGAGGAGTGGTTTACCTAGGAGTCTAACTATAAAGCTAACCTTCTCTAGGAAACCTGGGGTGGTTCTAAGCTCCCCTTCACCGAACACCGATGCTATCTCATCTACACCAGCCAACCCCTTCCTTATAGCCCATTCAATCTCATCGTTTGTGAGCGTCTGCAGGAACATTCTAAGCACGTCTAAAGCCGCTTGCTTAGCACCTGTAGTCCTCATATACCTAAGGTTGAGACCCCACAATCCTCTAGCTGTGAAATCACCCTTAGTATAAGCCTCCACTAGTGTCTCAGCAGCATACCTAGCAGCTGTCATAGCGTAGCCCATGCCGCCTCCGTGTATGGGGTCTACTGTGTAAGCGCTATCACCTATAGACATGAAACCATCCCAAACCATTGTCTTCGAAGGCCTCCTAGTCGGTATCCTAGCTCCAGCCTCATTTATAATCCTAACCTCCCTACCAACATCGGGTCTCTTCATTAGAACTTCCCTATAGATTGTAGCAGGGTGGGGGAACCCTCTGCCTAACTGCACCCCCAAACCTATGTTTGCAACCCTCCTACCCTTCGGGAAAAACCACCAGTAACCTCCAGGTGCTATGTTGACGTTGAAATAGAGTCTTATGTAGTCAGGCTCCTCTATATCATAGTCTAACTCAACAATCCTCCTATAGGCTACAACGAAATCAGTCTCAGGCGGATTCTCTGTTGTAGGCCAGGATTCAGGGAGCTTCCTCCTAATAGCGCCCCCGCTACCTGTAGCATCAACTACAACCTTAGCTCTAAACTCAACCTCGCCGAGCTTCTCGCTTGTAGCTTTAACACCTACGAGCCTTCCACCCTCCATCACTGGGTGGGAGGCCCTGGTTCTCAGATATATATCAACTCCAGCCTTAGAAGCTTCTCTAAGCAACATCAAACCATACTTATTCCTATCAATCATGTAGCCGGCGCCCTCACCGGAAAGCCTTATAACACCCTCCTCGGAAGGGCTGTAAACTAGAGCACCGTCAACAACCTGCATTAAAGCATCACCAGAAGGATGTGGAAGGCCGTTTCTATCAAAGTGCCCAGCACTAATAGCATCACCACAAGGCTTACCCCAAACCTTATCCTCACCAACCCAATCTATGCCTGCAACCTTCAAACCAGAATTCCTAAGCATGTAGACGAGAGAAGCCCCAGCAGGGCCTAAACCCACAACCACTACATCGTACTCATAGCGCTTCAACTTAAACACCACAAAACATAAATACGTTGAACTGGTATTTATACTTGCGTCTATGCCTGATATCCCACCTTACGTGGAGAACGCATACCCTAACTAGTCTTGTAGTAAAAGGTATTAAGCCTGTGTGAATACCTAGAATCTAGGTGTCCCAGATGTGGAGGCCTAGGAGGAGAAGGAGTATATTCGATATTTTCGACGAGTTCTTTAGAGAGTTTGAGGAGAGGTTTGCTGAGGTGGAGGAGGAGATGGAGAGAGCTTTTAGAAAGGCCATTGAGGAGGGTAGGGGGGAGGTTAGAGGCCCCTACGTGTACGGTATAAGGATCACTATTGGACCTGATGGGGTTCCGAAGGTGGAGGAGTTTGGTAATGTAACTCGTGGGAGGAGAGGGAGGCCCCTTATAAAGGAGGAGATGGAGCCTCTGGTTGATGTCATAGAGAGGGGTGACGAGATATGGGTTGTAGCAGACGTGCCTGGAGTGCCTAAGGAGAATGTAGATGTTAAGGTTACAGAGAAAACTGTTACCATAAAGGCTCAGAATGAGAGGAAATATTATAAGGTGGTGGAGCTCCCGGCAGAGGTGGTGCCCGAATCCGCTAAGGCATCCTATAAGAACGGTGTCCTAGAGGTTAGGCTGAAGAAGAAGAGTGGTGGCGAGGAGAAAGGATTTAAGGTTCAAGTAGAGTAGCCTGTGAGAGCCCTACACTCCTCATCCAACCCCACCTCTATAACACCCTCCCCCACAATTTTACTTAACCCGTCGTAGTCGCAGATGATAACTGTGAACTCTATCTCACCATTTACGGCCTTCTCCAGCCACGCCAGTATATCCTTACATTGCTGGGATTGCTCGCCACTACATGCTACAAGTGCAGCTTGTTGGAACTCGTAGAGTATGCCTTCCACCGTTGTTATGTAACCATAGCTATACAGTGTAGGAGTATACTCGAGAGCCACCTCAGGTACTAACACAGCTGCTCTAGCAGATTTAACAAGAAGGTATCTAAGCTCCCTCTCACCTCTAACCCGTAAAACCAGCTTCTTAGGACCTTTCTCCTCTAGGACACCAACATCTCTACGTTTAAACCCGCAGAGAGAGCAGGATCCAACACTCAGTAGTATCCTTCCAAATACTGGGACCTCGTAGACATACTCCTCCACCCTGAAGCTGGGATTACCACAGTATGGGCATTCAATAGTATACTCTGCGATCTTACTGATTTCTCTCCCAACTCCACCACACTCCAGAGGATCTCGACCCTCTAAGGACGTGGGATCGAAGGGTTCCACCATGTTAAAACAAACCTCCATAGCTGAAAGCCTATTGATATTAACGTGTTTCAGTATACCTTCAGTCTGATGCCCTATGCTATTATGCGGACTCAGTGTTAGAGGCTTCGTTTAGCAGTGTTTAAGGCATCGTATCTGGGTCGTAGTCGTCGTACTCCCCTATCGTGTCCGGTTCAGGTGTTTTAAGGCCTAGTGGGCATCCTTTTCCAAGTCTTATGGGTTCGGGTATGGTGCTTAGCAGGACTACTCTGCTGGCTTTACTCTCTCCTATTAACGGATACCCTGTGTATTCTGCTAAGGCTAACCCTACCTTCCTTACATACTCGTGTTCCGCCATGTTATCCTTGGATAGCCTGTATCTGCTAGCTCCAAGCCACATGTAAGACTTTATCTCTATATATGTTGGTTTGGAGATTTCAACAAGCTTAGCGAACCCCCTTAACGCCTCATCGTGATCGTTGAATCCTTTAACAAGTGTTATCCTTAAAACTGTTGGGTTCGTGAAGCTAGGTAGTAGTTCTAGGGTTTCAAGGGTTAGCTCCCAAGCTCTGGGGACTAGTGGTCTTGTAAAGTAGTTATAACTCCTCTTATCCCAAGCCTCAAGGCTTACGTAGAGCTGGCTTGGCTCCTCGTCTAGATTAGCTAGGATATCAGGTCTAACACCCCTAGTTACAAGGAACGTTGTCATACCCCTCCTGTGAACCTCCTTTATGAGATCGCCTAACAACGGGTATAGAGTCGGCTCTCCTGTGAGGCTTAACGTTACATGTGCCGGGTTCATAGCCTCCTCCACTAGCTTAGGGTCGACCTTCGGATGCCCCTTGTAACCGCTCATAAGCCTTCTATGAGCCTTTATAAGCTCGTCTACGAGGAGCTTGGGGTCATCGTAGAAAGGCATTTTAGTCTCGTCCATGTCAACACTTACATCGGCAGGTCTAATCCTCCAACAGTGCATACACGCATTCCAGCACCAGAGGGCTGAAGGGCTCATCTGTATATCTCTATGACTCTCTATGCCATAGAACTTACACTTATAGCAATGCCTCCCATCCACCATAGCCCTATGTGTCCAATAACACTTCTTAACAACAGTATGTCTACCAACGAAGTGATACTTCTGTTTAACCATCCTCTCAACTAACGGAAGCCACTTCTCAGGAACCCCCTCGGGTATGGGGGTTTGCCTCCTCTGAACTAGCACCCTTTAAACCACCTTTACTATTTAAAGCCAGCGGGTCTATATAAACCCTTCTCTATAAGATATTGGTATGCACTATAGGCTGCTACCGCACCCGTAGCAGCGGCTGTTACAATCTGCCTGAAACCCCTCCACATGTTTATAGCATCCCCTGCTGCAAACACTCCCGGTATGTTTGTCCTCATCCACTCATCGACCTTAACGTAGCCGTATTCGTCGACCTCTAAGCCTATGCTCTTAAAGAACTCTCTTGCCGGCTCAAACCCTATCTCTATGAATATACCATCGACCTCCAAGATCCTAGTCTCCCCTGTAACCTTATTCAAAACCTTAACTGCTTTAACACTATCCTCTCCTAGAATCTCTGTAACCACGCTATTTAGGAGGAGCTCAACATTATCCCTAGCTAGGACCTCCTTTACTAGAACGGGTTTCGCTCTAAACTCCCCCCTCCTATGGACCAGGTAGACTCTACCAACATAGCTACTTAGAAGAGCTGCACCTTCAAGAGCTGAATCCCCTCCTCCTACGACAACAACAGCATTCCTACCTTTGAACAGGGGGGCATCGCATATGCTACAATAGCTAACACCCCTCCCCTGAAACTCCTCCTCCCCAGGTACTCCGAGCTTCCTCCTCATAGCCCCAACAGCTATTATAACAGAGCCGGAGTACACGTCAACGCCACCTGTACCTAGCACCCTGAATAACCCATTCTCTCTCATAACACTCTTAACCTCAACCCCGGGGACTATCGTAACTCCAAATGATTGAGCGTGATCCCTAAACCTAGCCACTAGCTCTGAAGCACTTATCCTAGAGAACCCGGGGTAGTCGTCAACCCAGTTTGTTAGGTTAAGCTGTCCTCCTACATCCACGGTTAAAACCACAGTTTTAAGGAGGAATCTTGAAGCGTAAACTGCTGCAGAAAGCCCTGCAGGCCCACCCCCCACTATTACCACATCGAATCTCCCGCCTTTCTCCAGCTTAGGCCTAGAAGCTATCCTTAAAGACATAGGATCCCACCTCGTACAAGCTATAACCCCGGTAGCTCTTATACTTTGGTTTAAATCTTTAAGCTAAATCCTATGTACAACCTCTACTTCCACCTCATCCACGCCATCAACACTCCTTAGGATCGACTCTAACTCCTCCGTACCCCCCTCAGTCTCCTCAGGCATCGTTACCACAAGCCTTAAAGCCCTATACCCGAACGCTATAGGGATCTCCCCGGATTTAACCAAGCTATAGTGTGGTGGTAAGCTGGATCTAATCCTCTCAACTAAATCCTCTAACCTAACATCCACACTAGAGGGGAAAACCCTAACAGCTACAGCAACCCTAGCCACCACAACCCACCCCCACGTAGTCCTCCCCGTTAAACCTTTAAAATGGATATGATGGTTGAAGGTAGTAAAGCTTAATTACCTCAATTTAATTCAATTTAATGATACGCCCTGGGGGGTGGGGGTTGGCAGTCGCTGTAGCTAGGGCTTATATGAGCTCTGCCAACTTAGGCTCCGGGTTCGATGTAGTTGCGGTCGCCCTAGATAGTTACTGGGATTCTGTTAAGGTTAAAGTGTCAGAGGGCTCTGGTAACATAGTTTTGACTGAGGTTAACGGCCCCTTTTCATCTCACGTTCCCCGGGGATCTAATAACATTGTTGTTAGGGCTCTTGAGCTAGCACTTAAGGCTTTTAATATTGAGGGTGTCGATGTTGAGGTTAAGTTGTGGAAAGGTATCCCTGTTAGTAGTGGTTTAGGTGGGAGTGGGGCCTCGGCTGTTGCCGCTATAGCAGCACTTATAGGAGCTCTTAGAACCCCCCTGGACAGGCTTATGATAGCTGGGATTGCCGGTTTAGCTGAGGCTAGTGTAGCTGGGGAGCCTCATTTTGATAACGTGACAGCATCGAGCCTCGGAGGACTCGTGCTACTCCTATCAAGTAAGCCCCCCATACTCGCTAAGAGGCTTGGAGTTAAAGATCTAAGCTTCGTAGTGTCAACACCCATAGTTAAACCTATTGAGGGTAAAACCGGGCTTATGAGGAAGGTTATACCTAGAACCCTAGATTTAAGTGTCCACATCGAGTCCTCTGCTAGGCTCTCAGCCCTACTCTACGGCCTAGCCTTTGGCGACGTTGAAGCTTTATCAAGAGGCCTTGAGGATGTAGTAGTGGAGCCTGCTAGGTCCAAGTACATACCGTGTTACGATATTGTTAAAAGTTACGCTAGGAGAGGTGGTGCTATAGGCTCTGTTATAAGCGGTGCTGGGCCCAGCATGCTATCGATAACCACATCTAAGGATAAGGCCTTAGAGGTTGCATCGTGGGTTGAGAGAGCTTACAGGGATTGTGGTGTAGATGCTGTAGTTAAGGTAGCTGATGTAGCCCCAGGTGTTGAGGTGGAGGTGGGAGGAGACGGGTAAGGCTACAGACTCGATACACGGTCATATGTTCGAAGACGAGGTTACCGGGGCCTTCATACCACCCATATTCCTATCAGCCATGTTCGAGCAGAGGGGCGAGACTAGGCTTACGGATAGAGGTACAGAGCTTAAATACAGTAGGGAGGAGAACCCTACAACTAGAGCGTTAGAACGTATACTAGCTAAGCTGGAGGGTGGTGGTGACGCTCTAGCATTTAATAGTGGTATGGCAGCCATATCCGCCACCATACTCGCTCTTGCCAAACACGATACCACTCTACTAATACCAATGGAGGTTTACGGGACGACCATGGAGTTAGCTATGACGTTAAGCGATAAGATAGGCTACAAACTTGAACTAGCATGGCCTGATACAGAGTCTTTGATAGAGAGCATAGAGTCTAGGAAGCCCGATGTGGTATTCGTGGAGTCCATGACTAACCCCATGTTGAGAGTTATAGATGTGGAGGAGATTTCAAAAACATGCTTCGACATAGGATGCTGGGTTGTAGTTGATAACACATTCACAACACCGATACTTTTAAACCCGTTGAAGAAGGGAGCTCTAATAGTCTTGCATAGCCTAACAAAGTACATAGCAGGGCACAATGATGTGGTGGGGGGAGCAATAGTGTCTATAAGCCCTATGGTTAAACTACTATGGGATTGGAGGAGGATGCTAGGTAGCATAATGCAGCCGTTCGAAGCATATCTAACGCTAAGAGGTGTTAAAACCTTAAATGTAAGAGTTGAGAGAGCGTCAACAACAGCTAAGACTATAGCAGAGTTCCTAGAAGACCACCCGAGGGTAGAGGAGGTATACTACCCAGGCCTTAACAGCAACCCCTACAAGAGGGTGGCAGACAAGGTGTTCGAAAGAAAGCTCTACGGCTCAATGATATCATTCAAGGTCAAAGGGGGGAGAGATGAGGCGGTAAAGGTGCTTAAAACAGTAAAGCTGATAAAACCATCACCAAGCCTTGGAGGACCCGAATCACTAATAACATACCCCATTATAAGCGCCTCAAGAGCACTCCCGGAGGAGGTCAGGAGAAAGCTAGGTATAACAGAGAACCTACTAAGACTATCAGTAGGCCTAGAGGACCCGGAAGATCTTATAAACGACCTAAGCCAAGCACTACAATAGTTGAGGTACTTTGAAATGGTAGAGGTGGGCGTAGGCCAGCTAGCGAGAGCAGGCCTAGCTATTAGTATGGCTGTGAGTTTAACAGCTTTACTACTAGCCTTCCTCAAACCACAAGCCCACATGATACTAGCGAGTACCGCTATCTCGATAACGTTCCCGTTAACAGTCTACATACCATTCCTAGCTGGGTTGAAGGGTGGGAGTCCCCGTAGGGGTTTTGAGGGGTTGTCTGCTATAGCCTCCGTTACACTAGCCATGCTAACACCGTTAATAGCACTAATATTCAGCTACAGGTTAGCGCTGGTAATCGGAGCTTTAGGCCTCCTAGTAGCCTTGTACTTCGCGCTACTTCAGGTTAGGGGTAGAAGGGAACCATTTATTCTATTCGCCTACCCCCTATTCGCAGGCTTCATAGGGCTTATGATAGTGCTCTCCAGGATTCAACCGTCGTGCAGGCGGCTCTTATCACGGCTATGTCGTTTACAACACCTTTAATATTCACTGTATCCACTATATCCATGTCTAGGAATTACCGGGTCCCTTTGAAACCCGCGAAGATCTATATTCCATTAGTTTTAAACATTCTAGGCTTAACAGCCTTCACGCACTCTAAGACCGCAGAGCTGTCCTTATTAACTCTATTCCTACTCTCTCACTTCATAGCCATAGGTTACTATAACTTTCCAGGGCTACTTAGGATAGCTGAATCCTCAACACCCCTCTTCAGGTCTGTTACGAGGTACATAGTGCTAGGTCACACAACAGCCTTCATCTCCGTAATCCTACTAGCACACCATATCGTGGTTGGAGCGAGAGACATCGTATTAGTACATGACATCTACATGGGCTTTATAGGAGCTCACGTATACCTCCACACACCTCTAGTGGTGCCATTCATTATGGGTATAAAGAGTTTGAGAAGGTATAACCCAGCTCCGTTCGTACTACTCCTTTTAGCAGCAATTCTAAGAGCGCTATCCCCAGACCTGTCATACCTAGTACTCTTACTAAGCTTAATAGCGTTATCCTTGACTATTAAGCCGTGACCTCCTTTGTCTACTAGATTTGGACGGGTTTTCGGGGGTTAAGCTCTTATTATTTTAATAAAACTTCTGAGGTACAATTATCCAGGTGTAGTGGTGTGAGTGCAGGTTCCGGACTTGGTAGTTCAAACCCCAAGGATATTGTAGATTTTCTTGTTAAACTATCGAGAGAGGAGCCGGTGCCTTCGAGTGGTATGATGTTCACCCATTCTTATGAGACAGGCGATCCTGTGTTAAGAGATCTCGCTCGTAGAGCTTTCGAACTGTATATGGATAAGACTATGTTGGATTTTACTGTTTACCCGAGCTTGGTGAAGCTTGAGAGGGATGTTGTATCGTTTGTTGCTAGGCTTATGGGTGGTGGTGAAAGCACTGCTGGGACCTTCACATATGGGGGTACTGAGAGTATAATTCTTGCTGTTAAGGCTGCAAGGGATTTCTTTAAATCAAGGAACCCCGATTTAGTGCCTGAGATTATTTTACCGTACACCGCTCACCCAGCATTCGTTAAAGCTGCTGTATACTTGGGTTTAAAGCCTGTCCTGGTGCCTGTGAATTTAGAATCTTTTAAAGTAGATCTAAATGCTGTTCAAGAGAGGGTTAGTCGGAGGACGGCTATGATTGTAGGTTCCGCTCCCAACTATCCCGTTGGTGTTGTAGACGATATTAGAGGGTTGAGTGATATAGCTTTAGATCGCAATGTGTGGCTTCA
The DNA here is from genome assembly GCA_020833325.1 of Desulfurococcaceae archaeon. Taxonomy (GTDB): domain Archaea; phylum Thermoproteota; class Thermoprotei_A; order Sulfolobales; family Acidilobaceae; genus DSZV01. The sequence continues at coordinate 13,622 of JAJHQN010000010.1, forward strand.
CGTTGATGCTTGTATAGGTGGGTTTGTCCTACCGTTTTTCAAGGATCTAGGCGAGCCTATACCTGATTTCAATTTTAAAGTCGACGGTGTCTACTCTATATCAGTCGATCTCCACAAATACGGTTACACCCCTAAGGGCGCATCTGTAATCCTATACAGGGATAGGAGTTTAAGGAAATACCAGTTCTTCGCATACTCTAGATGGCCTGGGTATCCTCTAGTAAACACCGTTACGCTATCTACTAGATCAGCCGGGCCTCTTGCAGCCTCATGGGCTGTTATCAAGTACTTGGGATACGATGGTTACCTTAAGCTATCTAGCAAAATCCTTAATGCTAAGAAGAGGCTGGTTGAGGGTATTAAGGCGGTAGGCTTGAAGATCCTAGGGAGCCCTGAGTCGAGCATTATAGCGTTTACGAGTGAGGAGATTAGCGTTGCACAGCTCTCCCTATCAATGAAGAGGAGAGGGTGGATTATCCAAGTTCAACCTGGCTCCATCCACCTAGGATTTCCTCAAAGCATACACCTAACCGTAAGCCCTATACATGAGGGCCTGGTAGACGCATTCCTTAGGGATCTAAGGGAATCTGTTGAAGAGGTTAGGAGTAACCCGTTTAAGATAAGCGTGGAGGATCTAGTTAAAGTAGCAGGAATACGAGCTAGCCTAAGTGAGCTAGTGGAAAAGCTTGGCTTGAGTAGAGAGGTTATCGTAGAGGATGAAACGCTCCTCCTAATTAGCGAAGCCATAAGAATGCTACCACCTGATTTCGTTGAAACAATGCTAGTAGAAGTTGTTAACGAGATCGTGTTCTAGAGAGGGAATTCCGGAGATCAGCTCTTTTAATACCTTATAAGCTTTAACATATGATTTGAACAACTTCTCATAGTACTCCACAGCCCTCCTATCAGGTTTAAACACTCTATCAACTTCGAACCTAGAGGTTGCATCGCGAAAACTCGTTAAACCCAAGGCTACTGAGGCTATAACAGATGCTCCTCTAAGTGTTGCATCCTGTGGATCAGCTATTCTTCTCACAACCCTGTTTATAGCATTTGACACTATCTGACACCATAGATTGCTTTGCGCACCGCCACCAACAATGTTTACATGCTCCTGCACCCTAGTCATCCTCTCCACAAGGCCGTAGACCCACTTTATATTCAATGCTACACCTTCAAGGACCGCTCTTACCACGTCTCCCCTACCATGTATTAAGCTAAGATTTACAATAGAACCCCTAATATTAGGATCGTCTATAGGGGCTCTCTCACCATAAAGCCATGGCATGAATAGTAGTCCACGCGCGCCTACACCCGACTCCTCGGCCATCTTCAACGCCCCTTCATACTCCCCCTTCATACCGATGATCTCAAGGACTTTATCTAAAGCACCTCCTGCTATCTCCTGCTCTGCAACTAGGAGGTAATATCCTGGGATCCCACTTGGTATAGAACCTATGTAGTTAAATAGATCTAGCTTCCTCCTAGTAACATGGGCTGCGACCCAATCACTAGTCCCAATGTATATGTGAATCTCGTTCTCCTCTACAGCACCAGAGCCTATGGCTGCGCTCGTCATATCACCTGATCCTACAACCACGGGTATACCTTCACTAAGCCCTAGACATTCCGCTGCATCACGCCTAAGTAACCCTGCTATATCAGTAGACTTCATTATCTTCGGGAACATGTCTACGTTAAGCCCAAATCTCCTTAGTAGACGTGGATGCCATTTGAAATCGAAGCTTCGCGTATCAACTAGCCATGTTAGTGATGCGTCGTCCGGGCTTACCACATAGGATCCCGTAGCTTTAGCTATTAGGAAACTATTTGTACCAAGTACTTTAAATGTTTTACTCCAAACATCGGGCTCGTTCTCTCTAACCCAGAGTATCTTGGAGATAGGGTCTTTCCCAGTCCTCCCAGGAGCTCCACCTGTTATACGGAGAAACTCTAGTAACATGAAAGCATTATAACCCTTCACTCTTGGGAAACCACTCCATAGACCCCTCGGGTACCCTGCAGCCCTCTCATCAAGCCATATTATGAGCTTCCTGAGAGGGTTACCCTCCTTATCCACAGGAACAACACCAGCCATATGACCGCTGAAGACCACGCCCAAAACCCTACCGCCACCCTCAAATACTATGGATGAGGAGAGCCTACACAGCCTATCCCAGAGAAGCTCAGCGTCAACCTCGGCCCAACCATGCCTAGGAGTTTCAACCACAGCGTCTTCCACAACTTTACCTACTACCCTAAACCCCTGTGGATCAATAAGACCCACCTTAACCTTAGTAGTACCAACATCAACCGCCAGTATAAACTCCCTGTATCCTCCCACTAGCAACACCATGCATTAAAGTAGACAATGTGTTTAAATAAACATAGTAGATATAGATTAAACTTTAACATAAAAGGTAGCCTGCCGATTAGGAGTTCTTCTAGGAAAGCACTTGAGATCTCAATATGAGACTGTGTTACGACTGAAAGTCTAGCCTTTCCAGGCGAAGATGAAGAGATTTAAGGCTAATGGTGCTAGAAGGTTAAGAAAAGCAGGTGTGGGAAGGAAGGTCCTAGATTAAGCCAGGATAAGCTTAAATAACATTTCGTCCTAGACTGGCTCACTTTAAACCTAGTTAATCAACTATATTATATTAGTTGGTTATTTAAGCTTATCCTGGCTTAATGCCATGTGGTGGTAGAGTCTGTTTATAACGTCTAACACCTGGGAAGCTATTGTGTTTGAAGCCTTGGGTGTCGAGGTTTTAGATGGAGCGGAGGGGGCGGATCTTAGACCTGGGGGGTTCCAGGCTGGCCCGATGTGGGTAAGTGCCTTTACTTTACTAAGCTTAACAGGTTCACGTGATGTTGAGAGGGTCTGGAGGAGATTATATAGTAATGTGGAGAGGGGGGGTGATCCCCGAGGATCTCGGCTGGGGGGACGAGAGATTCGTGGAGAGCAGGGGGAGCTGGGAGATGATGCTAAACGCTTCCAGACAACGGTAGGAGAGCGGTTAGTCTCTATCCCTACCTACTATAGGCTTCTCTATAGTTTAGCTTTCCAGTTCGACTTTAACGTAGCTAGATCCCTCCTGCCGTCACCAGATGTTGTTAGTGTTATCCTATCCTCTACGGGTAGAGTTAGGTATGTTCTCGTTAATGGTGTTAGAATGTTGACCCTTAGACCTTCTGATGGTTTCTTCACTTTAAGTATTGAAGCTGGCGAGATTGTTAGAAGGGCTTCTACACCTCCAAGGTTTAGGGTTGTGGTTAAGGGTGGTGAAGTTACTAGGATTAAAGGTAGTGTTTTGAAGCCTATAGTCTTGGACGTGGATCCCCTGGCTAGGCCCGGCGATGAGATTATAGTAGTTGACGAACTTGACAACCTTGTGGGTGTTGGTAAACTTAAGCTCCCCCCTATCATAGTTAAAAGCCTGGAGAAGGGTGAGGTTGCTAGGATTAGAGCTTTAAGAGAGGGTGGAGTTTGAGATGGAGGTAGTCCTTAGAGGGGTTAGTAGAAGGGATTTGAGGGGGTCAATTCTAGTAACCGGTTTTAGAGGATTCGGTATGGTAGGCTATATGGCGTCAAAGCACCTAGCCTTAGCGCTTGGAGCCGGTAAGGTTGGCTATATACTAGCTGATACAATGCCACCCTTCATAGCCGTAGAGGAGGATGGTATAGGATACCCCTTCGATGTATACTATTCAAGAGAGGCTGGGGCGACCATCCTAGTTAATAGGGCCGTGCCGGAGAGGGAGGTGGCGGATGAGTATTCAAGGTTTCTAGCAGAGTGGGCTAAGAACGTAGGGTTCAGGTTCACAGTACTACTAGGGGGTTTAAGCAGGGAGTTTAAACCTCCTGGAGACGAGCATGGTTATAGGTGGCTTCACAACACTTTCTACGAGGGCCCCCAACTAGAAGCCCCTAAGCTTGAGTACGGTCTAGGGGTGATGGGGCCTCTAGCCCTACTATACATATACCTCGACTACTACGAGGTCCCATCTATAATGATACTACCATACTCTATCGTGGAGGGGGTTGACTACGACGCGGCCCTACTGGGGATAAAGGTCGTGGCATCGAAACTACTTAAGGTAACCCTACAACTACCAGAGCTCGAAACTCTAGCGAGAACCCAGAGAGCGGAGTTTGAAAGGATAATAAGGTTACTAGAGAGAGAGGAGAGGGAGGAGCACGAGTCTAGAGGGATATACATGTAGTCTTAGCAGAGTTCAACCACATCTAACCCTAGAGCTTCGGCCTCCCTAGCTACAATGAGAGTCCAAGATAGACTACCACAGTATCCTACCTTAAGTTTAACCCCCCTCCTCCTGGCTTTCACACTAATAGATCTTAGAGAGTACACTAAATCCTCTAGAACCCTGGAATCGACGTTCCTCGCTCTCACATGCTGAGTTGAGGGGTATACACCGCAGATCACCGATGGCACTAAGCCTATGTACGGTGTATAGTATATTATACTCACATCTACACCTCCATCTATGCACTCCCCATCTATCAATAGCGGTTTCAAGAAAACCTCTCCCACCTCCTCCAACATTGCCTCAATTACCCTCCAGCTTCTAAGCCTAAACCTTAGCACTTTAGGATTCCATATACTCTCAACATCATAGAGTCTGATACCGTACACATGCCCCTTACTAAGTGGTGTTCTGAGCTCAAAGTACTTGTAGAATCTTCTTAGCCCTCTAAAAGCCTCCATAGCCCTTGGGTGTTTTCTGGAGATCTCCTCGAGATACTCCCACAACCTACCCTCTCTTATAGCCTGTTTAACTCTCATCATAACCCTTTTTATCACGTGGAGGTTATGTAGTGCTAGGAACTTCACCCTCTCATCCCTACTAACTTCGAGGAGGCCTCTAGGCTCCATCCTAGAGCATACCGGGCAATTGCATGGAAAGTACTCCAGCTCCTCTACCCTATAAACACCGTACTCGGTCATATACCTCCCATCTCTAGCGTAGAGTATGTAGGATGCTGAGTCGAACATATCAACTCCAAGTGCTATGGCGAAGGGTAGTATTAGGGGGTGTCCCGCCCCGAATAGATGTACAGGTTTAGAGTCGGGAAGGTGTTTTTTAGCGCTATACACCATTTTAAGAACCGTTGTTAACTCGTACTTTTCAAGGAACTCGGTGGGGCTACCTATGCCATATATACTGTAATATGGGATCTTAGAGGCTTCCCTAGCACTATACTCAACAAGGTCTAAGTGCCTGCCCCCTTGAACTGGGAGGACCCATGCTACGCCACTATCCTTTATAAGCTTTAACGCTTCAAGAGCTCTCCTAAGTGTAACCTCAACAGTGCTCTTAGCCCTCTCATAGTCAACATCCCCTGTAGGGACATCAAGTATAACACCTATATCGCTACCTATGGCTTTCTGGTACTCTATAATAGTATCTTGTTCGAATTCTATACCACCATACTCCAAGATCTGGTACGCTCCTGAGTCCGTCATTACAATACCGTTGAAACCTAGAATCCCATGGACCCCCTTCTTGATAGCCTCCTCCCCAAACCTCTTCAATAATAGATAGGCGTTTGTTATGACCTGGTTGAAGCCAGCTGCCCTCACATCCTCTAAGCCTAGCTCCTGCCTAGCAGGGTCTATGACAGGGAAAAAAGCTGGGGTTTCCACATCGCCCCTCTTCAACTTCAGCTTCCCAATCCTCCCAGCCAGGTCAATGTCCTTTATAGAGAACATGGAGCCCTCCTACACCTTCAATCCTTTTGATCTAAGGTACTCCATGTATATAGTGTGAACCTTCTGAGCCATAGGACCTGTTCCTTCAACACCGTTCCCGGTAACCCTTATTATCCTGCCTACCTCAACCACGTTTACATCCTCGTAGACTTTTATCAGATGCCTCCCAATACCACCTTGGTTTACAAGGAACTCTGCGAACTCCTTGGCGTCGAAGACCGAGCCTTCCTCTAGTATGATCTCAGATACATAGCTTCCTCCTATGAAGACTAAAGGCCACCTCTTACCCTCATTATCCTCAGCTACTTCAAGCACTAAGTTCATTGAGTTAAGATCGAACCCGCTAAGCCTCCCCCTATAGTACCTCCCATTGTTAAGTCTTACAAGTACACTCTTATCTAGTAAACTATTAAACTTCGCCGTGTACCTCCTCGAAGATTCAGCCGCTATAGCCACCTCCTATCCCTAAGCTCTAGAGCTACCAAGGAGCCTTAAAATCCTTATATAAACGTTAACTCCAAAGAGAAGCTCTGGAGGTGCCCTAGTTGAAAAGGCTCCTCGTTAAAGTGGAGAGGGTGGAGCCAGGTAAGATCGGGAGGCAGAGGATAGCTTATGCCGTATCAGATGATAATAGGAGTATGGTTTTCGACGTAATAGGGGATTTAATAAAGGTAACCCCCAGGGACGTGTTAGAGGTCATAGTATCGGAGGTTAAACCGGAGAACATAGACGAGTACGAGTTCTGCGGTCACGGCTATCTAGTAACCCCAGAGTCTAAGTTTGATGAGACGATACTCTCGCTATGGGGTATCATATTCAAGTTTAAACCGCCCATAGGCCTTGAGCTGGATAGGAAATACTATCTATGCCTGAAACACCTGTAGAATACAATATGATAAAGTTACATTACCTGAAGGGCGACTCCGGAAACCCCCCGCTCTCCTTTACCCTCTACCATCCTATGGTGTTGTGGGTTGAGTTTAATTGATAGTGTGCCTCTAGTGCTAAGATTTACCCTTGTGGCTGCAGCCCTCTCACTCTTATCATACGCTTTAGGGGTTGTTAAGCTTGAATACTCACTAGCCCTAGCCGTGCTAAGCATTACCCCGCTTGTTGTCTTCATTATCAAGGGAAGGTTGAGATTTCCCAGTTTAAGAATACCTGTTAGCACTAGCTATAATGGTCTAGGTAGCGTTAGCTTCAGGATCTTAGAGGTTGAAGTTAAAGCTAGAAGGGATTCTGTGGCCTCCGGCATTGCTAAGGTTGTGAGTGATAGAGCTTCTAGAGGTGATATTAGATACGTACTCTTATCGGTTATGGAAGGGGATCTGAGGAGATCCCTTATAATCCTGACCTCCCGAGATGCAGGCCGGTTGAGTGTGGAAGCCGAGGTTCTAAAAAGCCTTTTATCAAGCTTAGTTGAGGATATAAGGGTCTACGATGTTAACATCCCTGAGCTAGCCCCTCTAGCTAGCTGGGCTTTAGAGGCTAGGGTGCACTCAAAAGGTTTAATCCTTGTATCGGAGTCGACGTTAAGCTCAAGGCACCCTTTTAAAGGTGGCTCTAACGACGGCTCCACCAGGATATATCTAGGCGAGGTTTTGGATAAACCTTATCCAAAGCCTTTCGCACTGGAGGGGAGGGATTTAGAGGGGCATATAGGTGTATTCGGCTCCACAGGTTCGGGTAAATCTACAACGCTCTCCGTTCTAGCTGAGAGAGCGTGGTACCAAGCTAGGATCCCGGTTCTACTGTTAGATTGGACTGGAGAGCATTCATCGCTACTCAAAGCTAGAGGGCTGAGTTTCAAGGAGTATAATCCAGCTACTGGAGAGGCTGCTATAAACCCTCTCGACCTAAGTAAAGATATAGACTACCTAGTTAGCGTAATGGTTAAAGCGCTATCCCTAAGCCCCCCTCAAGCCTACATGCTGTTAAGAGCCCTAGAGCAAGGCAAACCCCGTAACTTGAGGGAGCTTGAAGCGGTTGTAGAGATTCTCAGCGAGGAGTCTAAGTGGGATAGGGAGGTTAAGAGAGCCCTATTAAGGAAAATAGGTATGCTAACCAGAGGCTCCTACGATGCTTTTAAAGAGACTAGGGGGGTGGCTCTTGAAGGTATTTGTGTTATCAGACTAGACTATGTGAGGAACGTCCTAGCTAGGAAGTCCTATGCCCTCTTCACCCTAGCAGGGCTGTTCATGGAGAGAGCTAGTGGGGTTGAAGGGCCTAAGGTTATGATAGTCTTGGACGAAGCTCATAATGTTTTTAGCGGTGAGGAGGTTGCATTCATAGAACAGCTTTTCTCAGAGTCTAGGAAGTATGGTTTAATCTTCGCTATAGCAACGCAATCCCCCTCATCTATACCCAATAGCGTCCTCCTAAACACTAATACCAAGATAGTCCATGCTCTTAGGAGCGCAAGGGATAAGAATGTAATAGCTGAAACTATGAGTCTCACAAGAGATTACATAGACATACTGGATAAACTAGGCCCTGGAGAAGCTATAGTACAAAGCCCCTCAAACCCCGAACCCCTCCTTGTACAAATCCAGCTCGTGAACGAGCCTGGTGACGAGCTCCACCAGCCCCTCGTCCAGGGAAAGCCAGTCAATCCTAATCCCGGTATCCCAGATATCAAGTCTAGCTAAGATCTCCTCCACTAGCTCGCCTACATCCTTACCACTAGTATCAACCTCTAATACTAGATCCTCGTAGTTAAGTAACTCCTCTGCTATGACATTGAATGATTCTGCAATAACATTTTCGAGAACTTTAGCCCTACTCCAACCCCTAGACTCAAGCCTACCAAGTAGAATTCTAGGATGGCATCTAAGAAGCACTACGAAGATAACCTGTTCCTGGAGGTCGTTGAGCCAGAGTGTAGGGTGGAGAGAGCTTACAACAAAACATCCCTCCTCGTTTAAAACAAACCTCCTTATAGACTCTAAAGCCAAACGCTCATCCACAACCTCTGAATCCCTCCCACTAGGGTCAGCACGCAGCGCCCCCGCACTCTTAAGGAACAATGTAGATTCAATGAAGCTACAACCGAGTGTAGTAGAGAGAGCTTCTGAAACAACACTCTTACCAACACCGGGAGATCCTGTGACTAAGATAAGATCGGCCACTCGCAACCCTATCTAAGGAGGCTTTAAGTAACACTTTTATCCCCCCGCCTCCAGCTTGCAGCCGGTGGAGCCTTTCATTAGGGCTTCCGACGTTGCCAACACTATCTGTGATGTCAGAGTAAAGCTTATATAGAAGCGGCTCTACTATAAACTCTGGAGTTTGGATGGAGAGCTGGTGATATGAGATGGGGGCTAGGGTACCTACTACTGAGGCTGTTGGTATACCTGTAATAATATTGAAGGAGGGCACTTCGAGAACCTATGGTAGGGAGGCTTTTAGAAACAATGCTATGGCTGTTAGAGCTATAGCTGAGATTCTCAGAACCACCTACGGCCCTAAGGGTATGGATAAGATGTTGGTTGACAGCTTAGGCGATATAACGACTACAAATGATGGGGCCACTATACTCGATAAAATGGATTTACAGCATCCAGCTGGTAAGATGCTGGTTCAAATAGCTAAAGGTCAGGATCAGGAGGCCGGCGATGGAACTAAGACTGCTGTTATCCTAGCAGGGGAGCTCATAAAGGAGGCTGAGAAGCTACTGGATAAGAACATCCACCCAACAATTATAATTGAGGGTTATAAAGCCGCGTTAGAGAAGGCTATTGAGTACGTCGACAAGGTGGCCGAGCCTATTACCATAGATGATGTGGAGCTCCTGGAGAAGGTTGCTCTAACAAGTCTTAGTAGTAAGGCTGTGGGGGAGGCTAGAGAGTATTTCGCTAAGCTGGCTGTAGAGGCTGTGAGAGCTGTAGCTGAGCGTAGGGGTGATAAGTGGTACGTTGATCTAGGGAACATACAGATAATTAAGAAGCATGGGGGAAGCCTATTAGACACACAGCTTATTAAAGGTATTGTTATAGATAAGGAGGTCGTACACCCTGACATGCCTAAGAGGGTTGAAGATGCAAAGATAGCGTTGCTAGACGCGCCTTTGGAGATAGAGAAGCCTGAGATAGATATGGAGATAAGCATATCAAGCCCTGATCTAGTGAGGAGGCTTATGGAGAAGCAGGAGAAGATTTTATCTGAGAAGGTTGAGAAAATAGCTGCCACAGGGGCTAACGTTGTTATAACACAGAAGGGTATAGATGATGTAGCCCAATACCATCTAGCTAAGAGAGGTATACTGGCTGTTAGAAGGGTTAAGAGAAGTGATATAGAGAAGCTTGCTAGAGCTACTGGAGCTAAGATAGTAACGGATATCGAGGATCTTAAGCCGGAGGATCTAGGCTATGCTAAGCTTGTAGAGGAGAGGAGAATAGGAGAGGATAAGATGGTGTTCATAGAGGGGGCTAAGGATCTAAGGAGTGTTACAATAGTTATAAGAGGGGGGTTCGAGAGGTTAGTGGATGAAGCTGATAGAGCATTACACGACGCTCTAAGTGTCGTAGCAGACGCTGTAATGGATGGGAAGGTGGTAGCCGGGGCTGGAGCTATAGAGGCTGAGGTTGCAAGATATATCTATGAATTCTCTAGAACCCTCCCAGGCAAGATGCAGCTTGCAGTAGAGGCTTTCGCTAAGACTATTGAAACACTACCCCAAATAATAGCTCATAATGCCGGTTACGACCCGATAGATGTGCTTGTAAAGCTTAGAGGAGCTCACGAGAAGCCTGAAGGCAAATGGTATGGCATCAACATAGAGACAGGCGATGTCTTCGACGCTTTTAAAGCAGGAATTCTGGAGCCCGCAAAAGTTAAGATAAACGCTTTTAAAGCCGGAGTTGAAGCCGCCTCGCTAATACTAAGAATAGATGACCTAATAGCTGCTAAGAGGACTGAGGAGAGAGAAGGTAAGGGGAAGAAGGAGGAGAAGAAGGAGGAGGAGTAAGCTCCAACAAGCACTCCTATGACGGGAAGTTCTCTCACCTAAAACTCCTATAACCTTTTTTTTTAAGGTTTAAACCCCTTTAATCTTACTGGGGAAGCGTATGGGTAAGGTTAGGAGTGCTCTTGTTAAGAGGACTGCTAGGAAACTCTTGGAATCGTATCCAGACGTGTTTACAGGGGATTTCGAGCATAATAAGAGGGTTGTAGCCCAGCTAGTGGAGTTTAGAAGTAAGAAGCTTAGGAATCAGGTTGCAGGCTATATAACCCATGTGGTTAACGCTTCTCTGAAGAGGAGACCCCAGGTTTTAGAGAGCGAGGTAGAGGAAGCTCCTCAGGGATAGCTGTGTTTTAGTAGCCTAGCTTAACCGGGTAGGCGGTGTTTAATGCCTCCTATAAGGGTTAAGTTTATAGGTGCTTTGAAGGAGGCCGTTGGTAGAGAGTTTGTAGAGGTTGAGGCTGAGGATTGGATTGAGGCTTTGAAGATTGTTAGGGGTGTTCATCCCAGGTTATCTAATGTTATAAGCGATAGTGGCGAGCCTAGACCCGGCTACATGGTCTTCGTTGACGGGGTGGATTATAGAATAGCTGAGAGGGGCATCGCCAAGGAGGTTGTAGTACTACCCATTGTCCACGGTGGGGTGTTTGGAGGCTAGGCTACTTTCGTGGGATGATGTGACGTCAGCTGCATCAAGGGTTGCTGGTAAAGTTAAGGATACAGGGTACGATGTGGATGTAATAGTGGGGATACTTAGGGGTGGTATTATCCCTGCAATGCTTATAGCCGATATACTAGGTGTCGATAACATAGGGGTCATGGATATAAAGTTCTACCAGGCTCCAGGTGTTAGAAGGGATAGACCTTACTTAAAGCAACCCCTAGTACTACCGGTACATGATATGAATGTGCTGGTTGTAGACGATGTTAGCGATACCGGTTTAACATTACAAGTAGCCTTAGACATAGTATCACACCACGCTCCTAAAAGTGTTAGAACAGCTACACTCTACATAAAACCATGGACGAGGCTTGTCCCAGACTACTATGCAGAGCTAACAGATAAATGGCTAGTATTCCCGTGGAATATATGGGAGTATAGGAGGTTTGAGGAGAAACGTGAGAGCTGAGGCTAAGGCGTACAAGGTGAGCCTAGGATGGAGCACCCTGGATATAGTATTAATAGGGTTACCTGAGGAAGTGGATGCTATAGTAGTGGCGGAGCTCTCGAAAAACTATAATGAACCACTAATAGTAGGGTTACCTGAGGGGGTAACGAGCCCTTGTAGCCTCGCACTAGCATACCTCTACACCCTAGAGGATCTAGAGATAGGGAGTAGGGTTAAGAACAAAGCAATACTACTCCTCATGAACCTCCTAGGCTTAAACCAGGTGAGAGACGTGGTAGAAGCAGTCAAAAACTGTAAAACCATAGCGTTAATAGGAACGCATAGAAAGTTAGAGGATATACTCGCTGACATAACTGACAAGCTAGGCATCAAAGAGTACAACATTAAATTAAATGAGATAAACTGCGCCACGGAAGATGAGAACCTAGAAAAAATAACCTTATCTAGGATCAGTAGACTACGATAAAACAAGGAAATCCAGCACTTTCTCCCAACATCTCATTAAGCATTAAGATTGGGTACCTACTAACAATAACTAGGAGGAGAACGTGTAGGTGGGAATTTATGCTCTCACAAGCATACCATATGCCTGGGAGATTGATACCTCCGGGCATCCCAAGGTACGAGCACGGCTAGCATTTACTGGATGCTAAGAGCTCTTCCTTATAACGTGGGGGGAGTTGTTTTAGTTTTATAGTGTATGTGTTAGGTCTGCTGGTATCCTTGGATTTACCCCTGCTATTTCCTTTATTTTTGCTTCCTCCTCTCCTACGATCTTCTCTATCTCCTCTACGGCTTCTGTTACGTTTTTTACTTTTAATTGTTTTCTGGTTCTTCCTTTTTTAGTGTATATGCTGAGTGTAAGCGTGCTTTCCTTGACTTCTTTTTCCCCTATGAATACTAGTATTGGTGGTTTTATTGTTGTTTCTATGTGTCTTATATCGCCTCCTATGCTTGTCTTAGTTGTCTCCTTGATTCCCACTCTGAACCCGTTTTCTAGGAGTTTGTTTTTGAGTTCTAATGCTCTGGATTCAATCTCCTTATCAACCCCTTCATCTCCGGTTTTTATAAGTGTTATTGCTATTTGTAGGGGTGCTAGGTGTACTGGGAGTCTACCTTTTGAGAGCTCTAGGTAGCCTCCTAGGAATCTCTCTATTGAACCTAGGAGAGCCCTATGTATTATGAATACTCTGGTGTCCCCGTACAGCTCTTTAACAACATCGTATACCTTGAATCTCCTTGGTAGGTTGAAATCAAACTGTATGGTCCCCATCTGCCACTCCTTAGCCGTAGCCCCTCCCTTAACAACCATCATGACATCTATCTTGGGCCCGTAGAATGCAGCCTCACCAACACCTACAACTCTGCTAACCCCATACTTACCCTCTATAGCTCTACTAGCCTCCTCTAACGCTCTCTCAGCAGCCTCCCACTCTTCAAGAGTTCCCATGAACTCCCTACCAATCAAACTCTTATCCGATACACTTAACCTGATATAGATGTTCTCAGAGCCCACCTCAAGGCCGAAGACACCCTCTAGTAGTTGAACCATCTCCTTGAAAACGTTGAACACAGTGTCTAAAGCATCAGATTCAAGAGCTATTATGTGAGCATCATCCTGTGTAAACCCCCTAACCCTTAGAAGCCCGTAAACACTACCGCTAGGCTCATACCTATGAACCCTGCCAACCTCGAAAACCTTGAAAGGCAACCTAACCTTACCCCTATACCTAGCAACATGGTTTAAGAATAACAGTAAATGGTAGGGGCAGTTCATAGGCTTTATAACAAACTCCTTACCCTCAATATCGAAGACAAACATGTTACCCCTATAGAAGTCCATGTGGCCTGAAAGCTTGAACAACTCGGAACTAGCAATAATAGGGGTTTCAGCTATAAAGTAACCCCTCCTAGCATGAAATCCTACTAACACCTGTTGAAGAACATACCTAAGGTAGCCCCCACCAATACTGAACAATGGAATACCTGAACCCACATAATAGTTAAACTCCCTACCAAGTAGTGGAACCGTGGAATCAGGCTTAACAACCAGATCTAGCTCATACGCAAAATCAACGTGATCCTTAACCTGAGAGCCCAACTATGCCACCATTAAACCCTAGATCTAGAACCCAAACCTTTAAATACAAGATACCACCACCATACCCTGGGGAGGTATACCATCTAGGAAACCCTTATGACAAGATCCGGGGGCTGTTACAATTTCATCATTAAATTTAAATACCCAAGAATACCTACAGCTACCTTAAACCTCATTACTATGAGGACTTTAAATTTAAACCCCCATCACATAAAGCATAATAGTGTTAAAACCTCAGAGCTTACGAGTGTAAGGGGTGACCCTAGGTTTCCGAGATTCGTAGAGGCGAGGAACCTCTTGGCTAGCAGGGGTTGAGCCGCTACGGTAAGGAGGCCTAGGGGTAGCGCTGATAAC
>JAJHQN010000011.1 GCA_020833325.1 Desulfurococcaceae archaeon
CTAGGCTACCTCTCTGCTCTGAGTTGGTGGAGGTGATCTGTGTTTAGTTTACTTAGGTTTATGGCATTTGCTGTTAGAAGGTTTAGAGAAGCTCTTACAGCTAGCCCTGATGCTATGTTTATTGCTAGGAGGTTGTTTGTGACGAACTCCATAGACTCCATCATCTCATCTCTCGGTGTTAACGTTGGAGCATATAATCCCGGTGTTGACCCTAAGGTTTTGATCTTAGCTGTGCTTGGAGGTAGTATATCCTTGAGTTTAATATCGGGGTTTATAGGGGTTTTTATAAGTGAGAAGGCTGAGAGGGTTAGGGAGCTTAGGGATCTTGAGAGGAAGCTTGGAGCAAGACTTGAGAATACCATATATGCTAGGTCTGCTACACTAGTACCGTTATACGTGGCTTTATGGAGTTCAACTGGCATGCTATTATTTCCTCTAGTGATCGTAGCTCCTTATACAGCTGTGCTAGCAGGTGTCATGGGATTAGCTGAGGCCTTCTCAGCCTCCATAGCCATAGCTCTCCTATCTCTAGCAGTTATTGGTGCTTACCTAGGGATCGTGATGGGTGAAAGGATGTGGCTTTCAGCTCTTAGAACTCTAGGTTTAGGGATCATCACTTTAGCTGTGGTGATTGTTTTTAAACTAGTTTTCGGAGCCTTGGTAGGCTGACTTGATTCTCGTGTGGAGGCCTATATCTAAGTGTATGGATGGATACAGAAGAAATAATAGGTTTAAAGATGGACTTTAACAAGGTGGTGTTAGAGTTGAAGGATGTTATAGAATCTCTTAGGAGGGAGATAAGCACTTATGCTGGTAGAGCAGTGTACCTCTCGTTAAAAGATGTTAGTAAGGTTGGCTTGGGGGAGTTAGAGATCCTACCGTACTCTATTAGGGTTCTACTAGAGAATGTTCTTAGACACTATGACGGGTTCACTGTTAGAGATGTTGATGTGGAGGCTGTTGCTAACTGGAGTAGGTATGCTGGAAGGAGAGAAATTCCCTTCTATCCTGAGAGAGTTGTATTACAGGATTTAACAGGCATATCTGTTATCCAGGACTTCGCTATTATGAGGGAGATTACAGCTAAGCTTGGAGGAGACCCCTCTAGGGTTAACCCGGCTATACCAGTGGACCTAGTTATAGATCATAGTGTTCAGGTAGACTATTATGGTACTAGCTACGCTCTAGAACTTAATAAGAGGAGGGAGTATGAGAGGAATAGGGAGAGGTACTCTCTCATAAAATGGGCTCAAAAGGCCTTCAAGAACTTTAGGGTTGTACCTCCAGGTAAGGGTATAATACACCAGGTTAACCTAGAGTACTTGTCTAAGGTGGTAGTAGTAGGGGGGTTCAGAGGAGATCTATGGGTTTACCCTGATAGCCTTCTAGGCACAGATAGCCATACACCAATGGTCAACGGCCTCGGGGTCTTCGGCTGGGGTGTTGGTGGTATTGAGGCTGAAGCTGTGATACTAGGTGAGCCTAACTACATATTGTTACCTGAAGTTGTAGGAGTTAGGCTTACAGGCGAGCTTAAGCCTGGGGTTACCGCTACCGATCTAGTCTTATACGTTACAGAGAAGCTTAGAAGGAGAGGTGTTGTAGGTAAGTTTGTGGAGTTCATAGGCCCTGGTGTTAAGAAGCTTAGCGTACCCGATAGAGCTACAATAGCTAATATGGCTCCAGAGTATGGGGCTACAATAGGCTTCTTCCCGGTAGATGAGGCTACAGTTAGGTATCTAAAGGTTACTGGTAGGGGCTCAGACCACGTTGCGCTCGTAGAATTATACGCTAAAACGGTGGGGTTATGGTATAGTCTTGAAGATCCAGAGCCTAGGTATAGTGAGGTTATCGAGATAGACCTGGCGGATGTTGATCATAGCATAGCAGGCCCGGCTAACCCGGAGGATAGAATACCTCTATCGGAGGCTAAGAGGAGGTTGGAGGAGCTCATAGAGAGCTACGTTAGGTCTAGGAATAGAGATAGGACGACAGTAACAATCCCATTTAACGGTATCGATGTTAAACTCCAAGACGGGTTTATAGCAATAGCATCTCTAACAAGCTGTACTAATACTAGCAACCCAGCCCTCATGGTTGCAGCAGGGCTCCTAGCTAGAAAGGCTGTTGAGAGAGGTTTAACAGTTAAACCAT
Organism: Desulfurococcaceae archaeon; assembly: GCA_020833325.1. Classification (GTDB taxonomy): domain Archaea; phylum Thermoproteota; class Thermoprotei_A; order Sulfolobales; family Acidilobaceae; genus DSZV01. Next base: position 2,155 of record JAJHQN010000011.1, read on the forward strand.
GGGTTAAGACTAGTAATGCTCCAGGCAGTAGAGTTGTAGTGGAGCTCTGGCGTAGACTAGGGCTTCTACCATACCTTGAAGCCCTCCGATTCCACATAGTAGGCTTTGGTTGTACAACGTGTATAGGTAATAGCGGCCCCCTACCTAAACCTGTAGAGGAGGTGCTGAGGAAATCGGACGTCTACGCTGTAGCCGTCCTCAGCGGTAATAGGAACTTCGCTGGTAGAATACACCCGTTAACCAAAGCTAGCTTCCTAGCGAGCCCACCGCTGGTGATAGCATATGCTATAGCAGGCCGCATAGACGTGGACTTTGACAGGGAACCCCTAGGCTTAGACCCTAATGGTAACCCTGTATACCTAAGGGACATATGGCCTAGCCAGGAGGAGGTTAACAAGGCTGTAGAGGAGGCGCTAGATCCGGAGCTTTTCAAGGAGAAGTACAAGGATATATTCGTGGGGGATGAGTACTGGGAGAAGCTGGAGGCCCCCATAGGGGATCTCTATGAGTGGGATGAGAGAAGCTATATGATTAGGAGACTACCGTTCCTAGACGATTTCACCCTTGAACCCCAACCATTAAGGGATATAAGGGGTGCTAGGGTTCTAGTAAGAGCACCTGATAGAACTAACACAGATCACATAAGCCCAGCTGGTAGGATAAGCTCCACATCGAAAGCCGGGGAGTTCTTGAAGGAGAAGTTCGGGGTAGACCCTGAAAGGCTTGGTCTAACCTTCGGTAGCCTTAGAGGTAACCCTGAAGTCATGGCTCGCGGTACATTCGATAGCCCAGGTTTCAGGAATATGCTTGTAAAGGATAGGCTTGGAGGATGGACTATATACTGGCCTAAAGGCGAGGTGGTGCACGTTTACGATGCCGCAAAAGCTTATAAGGAGGCGGAGACCCCAGTCATAGTGCTAGCTGGGAAGCAGTACGGTACAGGTAGTAGTAGAGATTGGGCTGCAAGAGGCCCGTACCTCTTAGGCGTTAAAGCTGTTATAGCTGAAAGCTACGAGAGAATACATAGGAGTAACCTAGTATGCATGGGCATACTACCACTAGAGTTCATGGAGGGGGAGAACGCTGAAAAACTAGGGCTGGATGGAAGCGAGGAATACGATATAATAGGCATAGAGGAGGGCCTATACCCAGGCAAGATATTAACAGTAAGAGCTAGGAAGCCCGATGGGAGGATCGTAGAGTTCAAGGTTAAAACAAGGCTAGACACACCAGTCGAGGTAGAATACTATAAGCACGGAGGTATAATGAAGTACGTGCTAAGGAAAATACTCAGGAAAAACCTCAAGACCACGCCCTGAAACGCTATTGAAGTCAGCTCTCACACCTGAAACCTATCTCTTTTAAGAGCGGGTGGGGGATCACCAGTACTCTGCTCTCACACTTTCTCGAATCACATCAGGTGGGTCGTCTCTATACCTCCATAAACCTCTCGCTATACCCACCAACTGTATGCCTAAAGCCTCTGCAAGCGCATCCGATATAAGCACTTCTCTCTCACTCTCAGATACAGCTACATTAACCTCCCCTACGCTCTTACACACATCCACTAGATGAACGCTTACAGCTTTAGGGGAGAAGATGAGGTGATAGAATCCAAAGGGGGTCTCGTAGACCATAACCCTAGCTCGTGGAGGTTTAAGGCTTACGTCCATGAACTCAGCAAGCCTCCTAGGTAGTAGGATCTCAGGCTCCTCAACCTCATATCCTGTGTTGACAAGAGCTGCCGTTAAGACCTCAACGTTAGTATCAAGAGATCTTATTAAAAGTCTAACGCGAACCGCCATACTAACCACCACTAACTCTTCTAAGCCTAGCTAGCTTCGGCAACTTAGCTTTCCTAAGGAGCCCGAATCGTTTCAATATCTCTCTACCCATCGTAAGGATAGTTTTGGAAGCTAATAATGTTTTCAACCAGTGTACTAGATGTTGAGGCTTCCTTCATCTAGACTTTCCTGTTAGTATTTCCCTTAGCTCCCTTCTACTCAGTGTTCCTGCGGGTTTCTCCGGTTATACTTTGAACTCTCAGGTATAAAACCAGTATTATAGCTGTGCCTAGGAATATTCTGGCTAGTAGGGCTTAAACATAGATGATATTTGATATAATGTAGGGGATTGAGACAGCCAGTATTAGGGTTGAAGCTATGAATCCAGTCAACCCTATCATCGTGTATCTTGTTAGCCCCCTTGCAGGATCGGTCTTCCCTCTCCGCCGTAGAGCTATGAGTATAACTGCTAGTATGGTAGATGCGAGGATCAGGGGTACAGCCAGCCTCGATATAACGTCCAAGATCGACACCATGGCTTGAAAGATATTTAGAGTATAGTAGTATATCAGCACTTCCCGTCAGCCATGCTTTCCAAGACTCTTAAATACTTGGAATGCATAGCAGGCGGTTCTCAACGCTACCCCTAGGCCCCCTCACCGTAGAAGCTCAACCCTGCTAGCCAGGAGCTTCATAGCCCTACGGGGCTTGGAAACCTAGGGTAACCACCTAACATTCTGAAGCTTAAATATCCATTTATACTAGAACTGTACTGACACTGTGCTGTTGAGAAGGTTTCCCGGCTGGAAGGCTTGATGTGAGTGTGGCCATGCCGTTCTGAAGCTGTTTCAAGTTCTATATTGGTTTATAGGGGTTGATGTTAGGAAAACCTCAAACCCCACCCTATACTAGCATACAGAGATGTAAGCTTCAACCAAAACACAATACAGAGACCTCCCCCGCTAGAGAGGTTAAAACATTAAATCAAAGCAGCCACAGGATGCCGGGGTTCCCCTCACAGAGATGAACTGGAGGAGACAATGAAGGTAGAGCTGTGGGCAGAGGTCACCCAAAGCGGGCAAAGGCCGATGACATGGTGGGGCGATGATAGAAAGCCCCACCTGAAGCCAGCGAAGCCAAGGGCATCAAGGAGGCCTCACATCAAACAATATAAACCTCCTTGAAGCCCGAACCCCAGCCGTCTAGCTCTCTATCAACTAGGGTAGTTTAACCCTTTCTGAGGAGGCTAAGGTTTTAAACTTCCTTACTCTGTGTGTCTAAAGTGGTTTTATCAGGGTTAGGAGCTTTCTCTTTGTAACTTTTAGTTTGTATTTCCTCTAGTTCTTTCCTGCTTAGTGTTTTGCTAGGCTTCTCTGGGATGATACCCTGTGGTTTTAGGTATAGGACTAGGAGGATTATGAGGCCTACGAAGATATTTAGTGTTATAGCTCTAACTATGTCTATATTGTCTAGGATAGCCTTGATCGAGATGCTAAGTATTATTACTAGAACTATGCTCCCCCCCAGGCCTATAATGGTATATGTTATCAGTCTCTTCATTGTGCTAGATTTCGCTCTCGGACGGAGTGTTACGAGTAGGAGTATTACTAGGATAGTTACTAGTACTAGGGGTACAGCGAACCTAGACACTATCTCTAGGATGGGTGTTAGGGTTGTAAGGAGGCCTGGCATGTAAAAGTGTATTAGTCTCTTCCCCGTATATATGGTTATAGCACCTAGTATTACACCCCAGTTGTTAGCTACACCCCCGAGTATCATCATAGCCCACGGGGTGAAGGTCCAGTCGAACCTATTATAATCTATAGCCTTAACAGGGCTGTGTATAGTAGCATATATAGCTCCAGCTATGGAGGCTATTGCAGCCCCTACGGCCATAACTTTTAATCTTGTTAAAGCCACATCTCTACCGTAAACTGATATGGCTAGGTCATCATCTCTCATAGCTCTCAGCATTCTCCCCATAGGGCTATTGGCTATCCTCTCAGCGTAGAGTATGCATAACAGTAGGGTTAAGAGGCCTACTATCAAAGCTATCATTAGATCAGGGCTTACACCTGTAGGTGTTATGGGCTTAATAGCGTTCTCTAAAACATTAGGCCACGGTCTTACAACCCAAGCTCCATTAGGGCCACCGGCTAGAGAGTCTGTCTGGTCGAAGACCACTGTTACCATCATCTCGCTAAATGCTAGTAGAGCTATAGCTAGGTAGTCCTCCTTCAATCTTGTAGCTGCAAAGCTAGCTATAATGCCTGTGAGAGCCCCCACGATGATAGCGAGACCGAAGACTATTATGAGTAGTATTATGGATAAGATCAGATCCTGTGATATGATAGCCTCAAGCCTTGGAGTCGCTATCCTATTAACAACAGGGTCACCGGCTACGCCGTAGAGTACTAGATCTCTAAGGCTACCATTGTATTTAAGGGCTATGAATGCATGCTCCCTACCTAGGGTATCAATGAAACCTGGATCTACATAGCTTGCTATGAGTAATGCGATCCTAGTACCCACCCCTGCTAGGATGAAAGCCCCTATAAACACGAAAACCGCCATCCCAAAGTTAGGTATCCCAGCATAGCCTGCCATGAGGTTTAAGGCTAGAACCACCACTGTTATAATGATGAGGTCTAGGACGTCTGTTAGGGTGAATATACCTAGAAGACTATCTACCACCACGACCCACCCTTGAGATTAAGCCGGTGAGACCTTGAGGTGCAAGGAGTAGCATGACTATGACTATAAATAGGCTGAAGAGCCTCTGGTAATGTGTTAAGGTTATGGGGAGGCCGTAAGCCGCTAGGATATTCTGTACTAATACCACTACAAACGTCTCAGTAACACCTACAAGGAACCCCCCTAGTAGAGCTCCATAGATACTCCCAAGACCTCCTAGTATGCTTCCAGCAAACACACTAACTATGACTAGACTGGCTACAGCTGGTTTAAAGTTCTCCACCATGAATATGTAGAGGGCTCCCGAAGCTCCAGCTAAACCACCAGCGATAAACCATGAAGTCATGTAGGCTAGATCGACATTTATGCCGAGAACTCTAGCTAGGTCCGGGTTTTCTATAGCAGCTCTCAGGGATACACCGAACTTAGTTCTTGTAAGGAATAAGTGTAAGGCTATAGCTAGGGTTACAGCTATGACTGGTAGGGCTAGCCTACTAAAGGATGTGCTTATGCCTAGTACTGACACGCTTGCATCGAAACCCTTTAAGCTAGGCCCTATGAGCTTACCGAAATACGCTGTTGGCATAAGGTATAGGGTTAACGTGAGGATATTAACTAGTATTATGTCGAAGGCTAACGTCGCTATCATAAGCCCTATAATACCTACACCTCTACTAGATAGAGGTCTTAGCACTAGAAGGTACTGGATTAAAGCTACCAAGCCTACTATGAGGAAAGCCGAGATTGGTGCTATAAGGTATAAGGTGTAGTATGGAGTTTTTCCCAGGCTTGAAGCCCCCCCTTCTAGGTAGAAGACGTGGTAGATTCTATCAATTAATAGTAGGGTTACAGCTGAACCTGTTATGGCTAGCGTTGCGTGGGCGAAGTTGGGAACCTTGGTTACCATGTAGGTTAGCGTTAAACCCATGCATAGTAATGCTAGGCTCGACCCATATGCTATAGAGTATATGAGATACTCCGTACTCGGAAGCACCAACATCATCACCTTAGACCAAGGTATCTCTTCCCTAGCTCCACATCTTGTAAGAGGCTCTTCGAGGGCCCTTCATAGCTAACCCTACCGCTAACCATGAGCAAAGCTCTATCACCTAGCTCAAGTGCCGCCCTCGCGTTTTGCTCCACCAGTACTATAGTTTTTTTCATCTCATCCCTCAACATGGATATCTTTTTAAGAAGATGTCTAGCCACCACCGGTGCTAGGTTAGCTGTAGGCTCGTCGAGCATTATGATATCAGGTCTCCTAACCAAGGTCATAGCTAGTGCTAGCATCTGCCTCTCACCACCACTAAGACTTCTAGCCTTATAAGACAACCTCTCCTTCAGAACAGGATATAAGTTTAAGACCTCCTCAATTCTATCCCTGGCCTCGTTCTCCTCCAACGTGTACGCTGCCATCAGGAGATTCTCTTTAACAGTAAGCTCTGCGAAAACATTATCGGTTTGAGGTAGGTAAGCTACCCCAATCCTAGCTTTAACATAAGGTGGAAGCCTGGTTATATCCCTCCCCCTGTAGATAACACTTCCAGAGTATATGGTGGTAAGCCCGAATACTGTTTTTAGAAGAGTACTCTTACCACTACCATTAGGGCCTACAACTGCTAGGATCTCGTTTTCATAGACTCTGAAGCTCACGTCGAATAACACTTGGAACTTGCCGTAACCTGAGCTAAGAGCCTCAGCAACCAGTATGGGCTGGCTCACACCTACCCACCTAGATAGCTCTCTATAACTCTAGGATCCTCGAGGACAGAGCGTGGATCGCCACCTGCTATCACCTTACCAAGGTGCATTGCGTAAGCGTAGTCCGCATACTCAACAGCTATGTCTAGTCTGTGTTCTACCACTAAAAACGTTATACCATCTCTAGCACACACCCTTCTTATGAAGGAGAAGATTTCATGAGCTAAAACCGGGTTGACACCAGCTATAGGCTCGTCCATTATAATAAGTTTAGGTTTACTGGGCATTAAAGCTCTGGAAATCTCCAAAAGCTTCATCTGACCACCACTAAGCTCCCTAGGCCTCCTCTCACCTATATCCACTAGTTGCTCCTTCAACCTTAGATAGTCTAGGTGGCCTAGAGCATCCTCATGGGAAGTCCTTTCAAAACCATACCATAAACTCCTAAGAAGACCCCTAACCACACCCTCTCCAGGATTACCGTACCGACCTACAACTGTATTCTCTAGAACGGAGAGATTCTGAAAGAGCCTTGGAATCTGGAATGTCCTAACAATCCCAAGCCTAAACCTCTCATGAGCCTCAAGACCGGTTATATCAACCCCCTCGAACACGACCCGGCCGCTATCAGGTCTAAGGACGCCTGTAATCACGTTAATAAGCGTTGTCTTACCGCTACCATTAGGGCCTATGAGTAATGTAACCTTACCACGTGGTATGCTGAGATCAACTCCATCTAGAGCCTTAAGGTTTCCAAAGTACTTTGAAACACCCCTAACCTCAAGTATGGGTTCTGGGATGTCAATCGACATAGACCACCTCAGAGAGGAATGTATATGGGGACACCTAAAAATGTTATGGGGGGTTTAGGAGTGGGAGGTTCTACCTCCTCAATATGTAGTATGCTATAGCGGCAACAGCCACTATTACTATCACTATGACAGCTATGAGTGCAGGGCTGACTCCGGGAGCTGGTGTTGGTGTTGGTGTTGGAGTTGGTTTAGGTGGTGGAGAGAATTTCGGTAGGGTTGTTGGTAGCGTGGCGGGTTTCTCAGCGAACGGATCCTTCTCAACCTTGACTATAGTATTCTTACCGAAATCATATAACTCTACCATCCTCCACTCAACCTTACCAGCGATAGCTACAGGAGCGAATATCGCGTAATCGCCTCCAGCTCTATCACCGTATTTGTTTAAAGTTATCTTACCCGAAGCTCCCTCATACGTCTCTATAACCTTCCAAACGGCTTCAGCCACCTTATCAACATCCTCTGGGCCCCCAGCATAGGCTATTGCCAAGGCTAGAACCCATAGACAGTCGTAGCTTATGAATGAATAGGGATCTGGAGAGTAGCCCACCCTATCTTTTACAGTCCAGTAGACTCTAACAGCTATATCGGTGGCGGCGAAGGTTATAGTGTTCTTCCACACAACCTTAGCTGCGAATGTTGATGCAACAGGATCTTTCAGGAGCTCAGCGCTAAGAGCTGTTCCATCACTACCATACCATTTAACTTTACCTAGCTCCTCAATTTTAGAAGCCTCTGTTAGAAATCCCACACCCTCCTCGAATGCTATAAGATCTATTGCTACCTTTGATAAGTCAACACCTAAGCCTCTAATCTTCGCCCTAACTGTTTCAATTATAGGTCCGAATGTCGGGGCTTTAGGATCGTAGGGTATCTTATCAACGATAGTTATTTTGAAGTCTTTAGAGTATAACTCAACGAAATCAGCTAAACCCTTACCCCAATCATCATTCCTATAAACTATGATGACATGTGTAACCCCATCCTTCTGAAATAGCATGTTTAAAACCTTACCTTGGAAGTCGTCTGGCGGTGGGAACCTGAATATCGTATCTTCAAGTGCTAGTGCTGGCGATGTTGAAGAGGGGCTTATGACAACAGCTTTAGCTCCTGCTTTAACCTCAGCTATAACCTCCTTTAGCTCACCACTAGACATAGGACCTAAAAAGTACCTGATACCAGCTGTATGTAGTGTTCTAAAGAGGCTTTTAGCTGTCTCCGGCTTAGTCTCAGTATCTCTAATCTCTAGCTTAAACCTCCACGGGTAGCCGTTCTGCTCAAACCACTTATTCACATCCTCTAAGGCTATCTTCAAAGCTTCAACGTTAGCCTTACCAAATGAGGCTAAATCACCTGAAAGAGGGTATAGAGCACCAATAGTTATCTCTTTAACCTGAGCAGATGATGGTATAGCTAGAGGTAAGACTAGGCTTAAAACTAGCAACGCTAATAGGGCTGTGGAAACAACTCTAACAGGTTTAAAGTTCATACCACCACCCCACTCTAGGTTCTACAGTAGTAGGCTATGAACCCCCCTTTTAAGCTTTACTATTAAAGCTATTAACCTCCAAACGTAACCTAGGTTGTGGCGATGAGAGGCGCCGGGTTAGCGGATAGCCCTGGATGAAGATATCACGGACCATTCGAGCCGCATTGCATTGGGTTAGCGTTTCAACGTCTTAGTAGTGTGAGCTAGCTAGTCTGCATTAACATATATACTAGAATTTTAAAATGTAAAATGTAAAAGTATCTAGGGATGGTGGGCGGGGATGGGTGTAGGCTCGTACCTAGGCTACATTGGAGGAGCTCTAGCTGTAGTCTCCGGAGCTGTTAGCGTTATAACTCAAAAGCCCCTTATTACCCATCTCACTGGCATATCGCTCATCGAGGGTAGTATTCTGCTGGTGACAGGAGTTATAGCTATCATAGGGGGTTTGATAGCATTATACTTCTCGTATAGAGGCAATGGTCTGTACGTGATCGTGGGCGGTATCCTAGGTCTTATAGCTCCATGCGCGCTCTCAGCACTAGCTATCATAGGAGGTTACCTTATGCTAAGGGAGGGGGCTAGGGGAGGATAGCTAAGGCTATACGGGGTATTAGTGCTGGGTTTTTCACAAGTGTTTTAACACCTATCTTCACTGTTTTCCAGAACGCTCTTTTTACAGCTAGTGATGGTATTTCCTCGTGGTGGTCGTAGTCCACGGACCCTACCGCTTCTCCCACCTCCTCTCCTGCCAGGAGGTCTAGTATCCTCTCGATTACACCACCTTCTAGGACTGCCTTAGCTAGCTTATACTGTTTCCTTAACATGCTGGAGACTGTGTTTAACGATTTTGATAATGCTGTGTTAACGTCTACACCTTCTAAGATCATCCTCTTAGCTAGGCTCGCTGCTAGAGAGTTTGGGTAGAGGCCTCCACCCGTTAACGGCTTGTTAAGGCCCCCGGCGTCCCCTACCACATGTACTCTACCAATGCTTAGGGTCTCTGCAGGTGGCCCAGTTATCACCGGGCCTCCGTAGGCTGACCTCCTATCCCTCAAGCCGAACCTCTCCTCTAGAGCCCTCAAACTCCTAGCTAGGAGCTTGGGGTTTCTAGCACCCAGGCCTGCTAGCACACCATGATCCATTTCGACTAGCCAGGAGAAGAAGCCCCTGGAGATGCTACTATCGAAGACTACAGTCACCCTCCGAGAGCCTGTTACCATATCGTACTCGACGTTAACCCCGTAAACTGGGGGGTTGAAGTAGCCGATACCCAGACTCCTGTGGATCGATCCATGGTAGCCGTCAGCCACTATTATGGAATCGAAAACACTGCTATCACCATAATCCACAACACCACGAGGGCTTACACGCCTAACAATAACACCCATAACGGCCTTCAAGCCCTTAGATAAAGCCTCTTCTAGCATTAAACGTTCAAGCTTAACACGTTCAAGCTTAAACAAGCCACCTCTAACCCTAAAGGTTACATGTGAGCTAGCATTAGACAAAGTTATACCATCAAACCTGGAGACTGTTGATTTAAAAGCAGGAGCCCCTATAAAGCCTAGAACTCTGCTTGAAACAAGCCCTGTACAGTGGGGAGGGTAACCTACAATGCTATGTTCCTCGAATAAGGTTACATCAACCCCGGCTTCCAAGAGCTTTAATGAGAATATAAGCCCTGAGAACCCCCCACCTATAACTGCTACCCTCAATCCTCCCTCCGCTCCCACTATGTTCAACTATCTAGGTTTTAATGTTTAAATGTAATCTTCTATTTCATCTCCCACTCTGGAAGCTTCTGTTTATAAGTTTAGGTATAGATTTACAATTATTTATAAACCCCAGACGCCCTGAGATCATGGGTGGTGTGAGAATTGAGTAACATAGTTGTTTTGGTTAAGGCTTCCTTGAACCCTGAGGTTGTTAGACAGAATCCTGATGGAACTTTTGATATAGATTACACTCCACTCAAAATATCTGATGTTGATAGGAACGCTCTTGAGGAGGCTGTAAGGCTTAAACAGGTGTTTGGTGGTAAGGTTTACTCTGTAACAGTGCTCACATGGGGTCCTTTGAAGGCTAGGGAGAAGGATTTAAGGCTTGTTGTCCAGGAGGCTCTGGCTAAGGTTGCTGATGAGGCTTTCGTTGTAGCCGATGAATCCATTATACCAGGTGATTATAGTGTAACAGCTAATGTTATAGCATCTGTTATCAAGAAGATGGGTTTGAACCCGATTCTAGTGCTTGCAGGCGAGGCTAGCATCGATGAGTCTACATACCAGATCCCGGGTAGGGTTGCAGCTAAGCTAGGCTTACCCTACGTGGGCTATGTTAGGAGGATTAGGGAGGTTAGAGATGGTAGGGTTGTTGTTGAAAGGGATTTAGAGGATTACATTGAGGTTTTAGAGGTGCCGCTCCCAGCAGTCCTAAGTGTTACCCAGGAGTTGAACGAGCCTAGACCTCCAACACTTATACAGATTAGAATGGCCTCACGTAAACCAGTACACATGCTTACATTAAAGGATTTAGGCTTAGATGTTAAAAGGCAGAGGAGCATAGTTGAGATGAGGGTTGTAACGGTATCGAGAAAACAGGTTTTAATAGAGGAGGCTGACGTGGAGAAGGCTGCTTTGAAGCTTGTAGAGTATCTTGAGAAGGAGGGGGTTTTAAGGCTGTAGAGGTGAGCCGAGGTGAGTGATGTAATAGTTGTATCCCAGAAACCCTCGGATGCCGGAGAGCTTATAGGACTAGCTAGGACTATGGGCAACCCAGTAATAGTAGCTTTCCAGGATTCAGCTGAGAGGGTGGAGGAGCTCCTAGGCTACGGTCATAGGGTTTACAGGGTTAAGAGTAGTAGACCTGAGGTCTTAGCGAAAGCTGTTAACATCCTCTACGAGGAGTTTAAACCAAAGCTCATACTAGGCCCTAACACTAGGAACGTTAAAGACGCTATGTCAGTTGTAGCTGGACTCCACGATATTCACATGGCCCCGGATGTTGTGGAGGTTAGAGGTGAGGTTGATGGTGTAATCTATAAGAGAGGGTTTATGAGTGAAAGGGTTACCATAACTGTTAAAGTGCCTTACCCAACAATAATCCTCGCTAACCCGAGGATAGCGGAGCCCGCCCCTAAAGGGGGGGTTGGGGAGTTGAAGGAGCTTAGCTTCGACTCTATGGGGGTTAAAGTTGTAGAGGTTAAACCTAAGGAGCTTAGCGGTATTAACCTGGAGGCAGCGGAAGTTGTTGTGGGGGTAGGTCGGGGGTTTAAGGCTAAGGATGATCTAAGAATGGCTTTCGAGCTAGCTAAACTCCTAGGAGGCCAGGTTGGCGGAACCAGGCCTATAGCAGCTGACTTAAAGTGGCTTCCAGAGGATGCGTGGATAGGCATTAGTGGTAAGAGGATAGCGCCCAAACTATACATAGCCATAGGAGTTAGCGGTGCACCACAACACATGTCTGGAGTGGCGGGGTCAAAGATTATAGTAGCTGTTAATAAGGATAAAGCAGCACCTATAATTAAGCAATCAGATTATGGGGTAGTAGCAGATCTCTACAAGTTCATCCCAACTTTAATAGAGGTTTTGAAGAGAAAGCGTGGAGCATCGCATTCAACCTAAACACTCTTAAAGCTACGATTTAGCAACCCCCCACTATACCTCCTAGTAACGCTAACCCACTTTTAAACTCTGAGCCGTATGATTGATTGCATGGTGGTAGCGAGTGTTTAGAGTTGTTTATGGGAGGGCTAGTAGTTTCAAGTATATAACTCAGGCTCTGTCAAAGGTTAACGATGAGGGTTACATGGAGCTCCTTGAGGACGGGTTAAGGTTGTGGCTTATGAGCCCCGATAAGACCTCTATGGCTGTAGTACTTCTATCTTCGCACTCTCTAGACGAGTACACTGTAGATGAGCCGGGTACCAGGATGACTATTAGGGTTGACGAGCTACATAGGATAGCTAGGAGGGCTGGTAGGAATGATATCCTAACACTTGAACTCGACCCCGAAGCTCAATCAATTCTAGTAACTTTAACTGATAGGAAGATCGGTATTAGCAGGACATTCACACTCCCCCCAATAAATATGAGTGGAGAAGAGTTTAGAGAGCTTAAACTACAGCCTACAGTAAGGTTCACCATGGAATCCTCAGACTTCAAAGTCCTAGTTCAGGATGCTAAAGTTGTAGGAGATACTATAACCCTGGAAGCCGAGGATGAAGTTGTTAGGGTTAAGGTCTCAGAAGAGGATAGAGAGTATGTGTGGGAGCTAAGACCAGGAGATCCACTATTAGAGCTCAGCGTAGACGAACCGTCAACATCATCCTATTCTAGGAGCTCACTTGAAATAGCAGTAAACCCTGCTACCATAGCTGATACAGTTAAACTAGAGTTTTCAACAAACTACCCTCTACAACTAAGCTTCAACCTACCAGGAGGAGAGAAAATGATTATGTACATAGCACCAGTCCTCGAATAACAGTTCCCAGTAGATGATAGTTCCTCGCCCTCAAAAGAGCCCCACCACCCAGTCTCCCACCAACTCCTATAGACCTAAGCCGTCCTGAAGGGCATTATCCCCAGCCACCTAGGAAGCACATCGCCCCCCTTTAGGTAATCAGGGCTTAGAGGAGCTCTCAGATCTCAAGATCCCATCAATCTTAATAACTAAAGGGTTCTCAGAAATCTAACTCACACAGCTTATGATGAGGTGTGAGGGTTAACACTCCTTGTGACTTCTAAGGATTAATAAAATTTAAAAATAAAAGGAGATGAGAAAAGCTATGAAAAGGTTTTAGCGAACGAAAATCCACCATAGGATTACCAGCACAACTACTATGATTATTATTATGATAGCTAGGTTCCTAGGCTTTCTAAGCCATTCAGCCATATCTCCCACCTCCACTCTATTCTATAATAGCTGATCCCTATAAATCTTATCACTATTCTACCATTATAGAATTTCATTGTTCAACCCTGTAATACAGAAATATTTATACGGCTTAGTAGCTATATGCTAGAGCATGGTATTAAATCCCTCAGGTTACAGGCATGAGTGATCCCGGTAATCCAAGTGAGAAGAGGGTTACAGTAACACTGCGTGGCGACCTAGCTGAGAATATCCTAGCTGAAAGCTTCAAATACGGTGTTAGACCAGACGATTATATTAAAACTCTGCTAAGATGGTGTTATGAGGAGAGGAACGCCATATCAGATCTAAGGCTAGCACTCCAAGCTCTAACAAAAACAGTGCTTGCACTAGATGAGAGGCTTAGAAGTGTAGAGGACACATTAAAGCATCTAAGCTCTACTAGAGAGGAGGATAGAGCAATCCTAGAAAATCTAAGGATCTTAAAGGAGGAGCTCAAAGCTCTTAGAGATGAGGTTACAACATTAAAGAGCATTCTTGAAACACAACGTAGTAAAGGGTTACTATCATCCATAAAGAAACTCCTAACAGGCATTTAAACGGATACAGCTAAGATATAGAAAACAGTATTATAGTCTCGGTTGTGTAAGCTAAGGCTATACCACTAAATATCGAGATCCAGAAGAGAGGCCCTGAGACTCCTCCAAGCTTTGCTAAGGCGGAGAGGTTTATGTGTAGCATAGCATATATTATGGAAGCTGTGGCAATAGTGAGTAGCGTTGCTGTGAACAGCTCGCTTGAAACCCCAAGGTAGTATACTAGAGCTCCGGGTACTACGGGGAGCCCTGCGAGAAGAGATAGGCCTGCAACTAGGGAGACCAGCCTTTTATCAACGACTTTAACAGGGCTTCTCGTAAAGAACGGCCCTGCTATGGCGAAGCCCTCTGTTAGATTGTGTACTGCAAAGCCTACAGTGAAGAGAAGAGCTGAGGCTATCCTCCCAGCTAGGAGTGATGCAGCTATGGCAAAACCCTCTCCCACATTGTGAAGTCCAAGTGCTATGGATACAATAGTAGCTGTTAACACACTACTCGACATGCCACCTGATGATATCAAACGCCTCTCCACCCCTGCTAAGATCAACCACGTACCTATCAACGCTACACTAGTTACAATGAAAGCAACTAGGAAGTCAGCTAGTGTATCCAATTTAGCTAAGCCCTCAACATACTCCGAGACCTCACTTCCAGCTTCAAGGGCTAGGTATGCTAGGACACCTCCAGCAAGCCCGTTAAGAAACCCTAAGCTCGTACCACTAGCCTTTCTACCAGAGTAGAGTATGAGTAGAGCTCCTAGAAGAACCGTAATCCCAGCTATAAACCCTAACACAATGGGTGCTAGCTCTAAAACCATTCATTTAACACCAATAACTTCTAACCTGAAATACCCTAATATCCCCCAGTATATACACACCCTACAACTATTAAAATTCACATTTAACATTAATTATTTTCCTAAGATTTTCTTTCTGAAATATGCTCTATGTGAGACGAGCCTCTCTTCAAATTCTTTATTAAACCTGTGCTCACATAGGTTACTCTGGTGTTTCGTATATGTTGAGGGTGACGATCTCAAAGGTTGTTGATGTTATTGAGGCTTTAATTGGGGTTAGGGATGGGTCTGTTGTGGCGATATCGGGCTTTAATGTTGCAACTCTCCCTGAGTATCTTTTACTAAAGCTCTATGATATGTATAAGAGGACAGGGCATCCTAGGGATTTATTCCTCGTATGCGATGCGTTTCCCGGAGCTCCGGGTAGGGGTATTGATGTTATAGCGAAGGATATGTTGGAGAGGGGGGATTACGGGTTTATCAGGGGTTTACTGTTTCCATACTATGGTTTTAGTGAGGCTTTGCAGAAGCTCATAGCTGGTAATTTTGTTGAAGCGTACTCATGGGGTATTGGTATTATGGCTTACTGGTTTAGGGAGGTTGGTAGTGGTAGGCCTGGTGTTCTAACACGTGTTGGCCTGGGTACTGTTTTTGATCCAAGGCTTGAGGGTGGTGCTTTGAACGATCTTGCTAGGGAGAGGAGGACTGCTAGGGTTGATATTGTAAATGTTGGTGGTGAAGAGTACCTCCTCTATAGAGCCCCTAAACCTGAGGTGGCTCTCGTTAGAGGTTCTACGGCTGATGAGGTGGGTAACCTTACAATGGAGGATGAGGCTGTTTACGGTACTGTCCTAGCGATAGTACAGGCTACTAAAGCTATGCCTAGGAAAGGTCTTGTTATAGCCCAGGTTTTAAGGTTAGCGAGGTTTGGAAGCCTTCAACCACAGCAGGTCGTGGTACCAGGGCCTCTCGTAGACTACGTTGTTCTAGCTCCTAGAGAGTATCATATGCAAACTGCCAGCATAGACTACGATCCAACAATATCAGGTCGTATAATACCACCGTTAGAGTTCATACAGAGGCAGCCTAGAGTTCTCGATGTGAGGAAGGTTGTAGCTAGGAGGGTGCTTGTAGAGCTAGCTAGGACTGTTGTAGAGGAGGGTAGACCTATAGTCATAAACCTGGGTATAGGCATACCAGCTGAGGTATCACAGCTAATAGCTGAGGAGAGGCTAGGAGACTACATACACACAACGATAGAGTCAGGCCCCTGGGGTGGCGTGGCACTCCTAGGTCCGGATTTCGGAGCATCCAGAGGGCCCTTCGCCATACTATCAATGCCAGATCAATTCTCGCTATACGAAGGTGGAATAATAGATGCTGCATCCCTTGGATTCCTACAGGTAGATGAGCTGGGCAACGTTAACCCCTCATACCTTCCAGGTAGACTCCCAGGGCCTGGAGGCTTCCCAGTTATAGCTGATGGAGCTCCAAGACTCTACTTCGCTGGAGAGTTTACAGCGGGAAAGAGGGATATAAAGGTTGGAGATGGTAAGCTACTAATAGTATCTGATGGAACCATACTCAAGTTCATTAAAAGAGTCTACAAGGTCTTCTGGAATAGTAGAGAGGGGCTTAAAAGAGGTCAAAAAGTCCTCTATATAACAGAAAGAGCTGTATTCAAACTAGCGGAGGACGGAGTAAGACTAGTGGAGGTAGCGCCTGGAGTGGACCTAGAGAAGCATGTTCTAGGAAAGATGGAGTTTAAACCTATAATCGATAAATATGAGGAAATGGATAGAGAGCTGTTCAGAGAAGAACCCCTAAACATAATATCATGGATTAAAAGCGAGATCAGAAGATAACATACACAATACCAGCCCAGAGAGTTTAACACCTATATACAATCACAACTCGAAGCCTCGCCTTTCAAAGGCGAGGAGATATTAAAAGTTAAAGTTTATAAGTATAGTATTCTACTTTACACTCGTTCTCGATGTTGGGCGCGAGCGAGCCTAGCAGGCGAGAAGCCCGCACCCCCTAAAGGTTGACAGGCGGACCTCAACATAAGGCTATGATGTCGCACCCGTGAGGGCCCCGGAGATATGACAGGAAGCCCCAGGTGGGTGTAGAAGGAACCCTCACCATTCATGGTGGGGAGCCGTCAGCTATACCAGCCTTTGAACACCATGAAGTCGCAAGCTCCATCTAAAGGTAAATGAGACCCTCTACAATTGAAAGCTCATCTTTCACAGCGGGGAGAGGTTGGTCTCCTTTTCACCATACACTATCAGACTAGACCACCTTACTGTATAGGCACTTAGCACCATGTAGTTCCTCTTAGCAACCTGAGGTTCCAAGCATTTAGTTTCATACATCCCACCCTTCCTATCCACCACCACAATCTTCTTCCACCCAGGCGGTTCAACGCAATCCTCTAATGTAACCTCGTCTATTAAACCTGCTATAGCCATACCCTCAATCTCTATTAGAGACTTTAACATCCTACCCTCCAAGCTAAACCACCACATGGGAGGAGTCTCAGATTACAGTTTTAAACTAGCCCTTTCAAGAAGGTTACTAGAGATTACCGTAGAGCGATAGCTCCACAACGCCCGAGGCCCGTAGGCTCCAAGCCGGCCCCCTTAGCGAAACAGCCTAGAGCTCCTACTGGGTTGAAGCTTAACCTCAGCTACTGCTCGTTAGCATCCTAGCTCCTAACCCCTTGCCGTTCTAATTATAAAAACAGTAGAGGCTTACGAGCATACCAACGGTGTACCATTGGGTATACCATCAAGGGGCATACTAGCTGGAGGGGTTCCATGACATCCTCTTCATAAATCTTCGTCGAGGTGAAATCCAAACAGGGCTCCAGGTATACTCTAGGTGGAGGACGTTACTTGGCTTAAGAAGTGTATATAATAAAACATTTATCTTTTAAATTAAAGAGTTTTAAAATGCTGGTGACATTAGTAATACTGGGGGCTGGGAGTCTTGTCGAGTAGGGCTGTTCAGGTGCAAGCCCCCAGAGTGACCTTAAATGTTAGTAGGATGTTTTATAGGGATGGTAGTGCGTGGATTGAGATAGCTGGTAGGATTATACCTGTTGGTGGTAGGATCCCAGAGGTTAGGGATGGCGAGAGGCTTGTAAGGTATACATCGAGTATATGCCCTGATTGTCTTAGGCTCCTACCAGCTGTGATAGTTGAGTATAAGGGTAAACTTTATATAAGGAAGGAGTGCCCTGATCACGGTCTTATAGAGGATCTCTATTTTGGAGATTACAGTATGTACGTTAGGCTTATGAGATGGGAGGAGACCGGTAAGGGTATTGGTGGGGCTAGAGCTTATACGAGTATAGGGGCTCCATGCCCGTTTAGCTGCGGTCTCTGCACGATGCACGAGAATCACACTGCATTAGCAAACCTGGTTGTTACTAACAGATGTGATCTCTCATGCTACTACTGCTTCTTCTACTCTGAGAGAGCGGGTTATGTCTACGAGCCTAGTCTTGAGCAGATCAGGTTTATGGCTAGGCAGCTTAGGAGGCAGGTTAATGGAACCAGCATCCACTCTTGTGTACAGATTACTGGCGGTGAGCCTACTGTCCGCGGGGATCTAGTTGATGTGGTTAGAGTGTTAAAGGAGGAGGGTATTGATTACATACAGCTTAACACCAACGGTATAACAATAGCTAGGAGGTTTATAGACAACCCGGACGATGGCGTAGGCTATGTAAGAGCTTTAAGGGAAGCTGGTGTTAGCGTTATCTACATGAGCTTTGATGGTATCACACCTAGGGTTAACTGGAAGAATCACTACGAGACCCCATTCTCTCTCGAAGCTTTTAGGAGGGCGGGGTTACCTAATGTAGTTCTCGTCCCAACAGTTCTTAGGACTGTTAACGATCACGAGCTAGGAGGTATTATAAGGTTTGCTGGGAAGCATATTGATGTTGTTAGAGGTGTAAACTTCCAGCCTGTAAGCCTTACGGGTAGGGTTAGTAAGGCTGAGAGGGAGAGGTTTAGGATAACAATTGCAGATCTAGTTGCTAGGATTGAAGAGCAGACTGGAGGTCAGATACCAAAGGAGGCCTGGTACCCTGTGCCTGTTATAGCTAAGTTCGTTAAGTTCATAGACTCTATAACAGGTAGGTACTATGATACGTTAAGTAACCACCCGATGTGCGGTGTTGCAACTTATGTGTTCGTAGATAATGTGGATGAGTACGGTGTGCCGAGGAGGTTTGTGCCTATAACAGAGTTCTTCGACGTAGAAGGCTTCATAGAGTTCCTTGACGAGTCTAGGGTTAAGCTTGAAGCCGGGAAGCTGGGTAGGAGGATGGCTTTAGCCAAGCTACTATGGAATATGAGGAGGTTCGTTGACCTAGCTAGGATGCCTAGGAACATTAACATGTTCAAGGTGGTGTTCGAGGTCTTCGTTAGAGGTAACTATGAGGCTATAAAGGAGTTCCACTACAAATCACTATTCCTAGGCACGATGCACTTCATGGATAGATATAACTATGACACAACGAGGATTAGGAGGTGTAACATACACTATCTAATGCCTGATGGTAGGATAGTGCCTTTCTGCGCCTTCAACGTACTAGAGGAGCTATACAGAGACTACGTGCAGAAGGCCTATAAGAAGTTCGAGCTCAAACCACTAGACCTGAAGGGGTTCAACCCAGGTGAGAAGTATAGGAGGAAGAACTACATTGAAAAGATACTATCAAACCCCATATACTGGAACGCGTACAGGGGGGTAATATACTTTAAGGATGAGATGCCAAAAGAGCTAGTCGATGAGAGCGGAGAAGAGCTTAGAATAACACTAAGAACTACAAGGCTAGGACAACTAGCTTAAAAGAAGTTTTAAACCCTTCCCTCTCTCTTACACGCTTGGAGTAAGGTCATGGCCATATGTAGCCTATGTGGCTTCACAAAGCTTGTTAGTGGGAGTATTGGAGTATGCTATTCATGTCTAAAGAGTAGACCGTCAGATGCTACACCTTTCTCTAGGTCTAGGAGGTCCAGGTGGAGGCTTACCATAGGGTTCCCTGAGGAGCCTCCTAGAGGTGGTAGGCTTAAATGTAACCTCTGTGTTAACGAGTGCTGGATCCCTGAGGGTGGTTCTGGTTTCTGCGGTGTATGGGTTAATAGGGGTATGGGGCTTGAACCTGTAGCTGGTAAGGGTAGGATGGCTGTACACACCTACCTAGATCCTCACCCCACCAACTGTGTTGCAACTCCAGTCTGCCCAGCTACAACAGATAGGGGGTTCCCCGAGTTTACCTTCACTAAGGGTGTTGAGAGGGGTTTCTATAACCTAGCAGTATTCCTAGGGGGATGCCCTCTTGACTGTGTTTTCTGCCAGAACTGGGAGCATAAGACCATGATTGCACACAGTAGGCTAGCCTCATGGGCTAGGAGCTATACTGTGGACGACCTGGTTGAAGAGGCCCTAGACCCCCTGGTTACATGCGTATGCTACTTCGGTGGAGATCCTACACCCCACACTCCACTACTAATACAAGCCTCTAAGACTATCATAGCTAGGAGTAGGGAGAGGGGGCAGAGGTATAAGAGGATATGCTGGGAGACCGATGGGCTTCTAAACCCAAATGTTATGAGAGAGTCTGCAAGACTTAGCCTTGAATCCGGGGGTATTGTTAAGATAGACTGGAAGGCCTGGACCCCTAGTGTGTATGAGGCCCTAACGGGGGTTAATGGTGAGAAGGCTGTTAGAAGGCTTATGGAGAATACCAGGCTCCTAGCTGGTATGTCGAAGTCCAGGGGTGAGCCACCGTTACTGGTTGTAAGCATACTACTAGTACCAGGCTATGTTACTGTAGAGGAGGTTGAAGGGATAGCAGGTTACATCGCAAACCTTGACGCCAACATACCAGTAGTATTGCTAGCATTCCACCCAGACCATCTAATGAGGGATCTACCACCAACAAGTAGAAGACATGCAATGGAGGCTGAGAAAGCCATTAGAAAAGCTGGTGTAAAAGAGGTCTACATTGGTAACGAGTGGCTCCTAGGAGACTACTATTAGTCCTACAAACACCACATTATTAGGGCTGGAACCCTACAAACACCACGGGGTTAGGGTATGCTAGAGGTGGCTAGATGGACTCTGGGGCCGTTGAGATCCAACTGCTACCTAGTCTCCAGTGGTGGAGAGGCTATTATAATAGACCCCGGGTGGCATGAGGATGTAGGTGTAGTCTTGGATGAGGTTAAACGTAGGGGGTTAAAGGTTAACGTTATCATAGCAACCCACGGTCACTTCGACCACGTAGTAGGAGTTCCCATCGTGAAAAGGGAGCTCTCAGCCCCCTTCGCAATACACGGAGCTGACGTGGATATAGCTAGGAGAGCTCATAGATCAGCCTATAGGTACCTAGGTGTAGAGCCACCGGAAGTCCCAGAACCAGATATGTTGTTGAAGGAGGGCGACACTGTAGAGGTTGGAGGTGTAAAGCTTAGAGTATTAGAGACGCCAGGACACACACCGGGAAGCATAACAATAGTGGGGGACGTTGAGGCGTTCACAGGAGACCTGTTAATGGAAGCCTACAGAGCTCTATCAAAGACGTACACAGAGCCCATAGCATTCACAGGAGACACACTATTCAAAGGGACTATTGGAAGAGTAGACCTACCAGGATCCTCACCAAAACAAATGATAGAAAGCCTAAGGAAGATAGCGAGGTTAAACCCCAGAACAACCATATACCCAGGCCACGGCCCACCCACAACACTAGACGAGGAGCTAGAAAACAACCAATACCTCAAAGTAGCACTGGAAGGGGGCGAGATCTAATCTTCAACCAGAAACTCTACAGGCGGCCTTCCAATTAAACCTATTCTATTCCTCATCTCCTTCTCAATCCTTAGAAAGAGAGCTATAGAATTTAAACTTTCAGCTGTAGCTATGACATAACAGTCGGTTAAAGCTATTCTCAATAGCTTCCTAAGCTCTCCAGCCCTTAACGCTATATCGTGCGTTAGCTCGACATTTTCCACCAAGCCTTCAATCCATAGCAGGAAGTCTAATGCTTTTTCACATTAGGTTCTTCAAGCCCAGCCATCTCGTAAACCCTCGTAGATACATAGAGCAACTCGCTTAACACAGGATATATTGTATAGAGTTGAACTTTACCTCTCCTAGCCTCCTCAATTATGCTTAGAACCCTCTCCCTACCAGTAGCATTCTCCGTTATATACGTTATGAGAACGCTAGTGTCAAGAACGTGTGTTATCAATGATCTCACGTAACTTCTCCTTCTCCAACCTTCCCTCCTCTGAGAGAATTCTTTCAATAACTGCTGGATCCACTCTTACAGTTATAGGCTTGAGAGCTCTCAGTAGCACACCTTTCTCTGTAATCTCAGCTAAGACTATGGAGTTCTCCTCAATGCCAGCTCTAAGTCTTAGCTCCTTAGGTAGTATGATTACCCCCTTCCTTCTAACCTTCAAGATGAACCTCTTTATTAAAGTTCACCATGAATAAAATGTTAAACAAAACTTATAAGGTTAGAAACTAAGAAACTAGAGAACCCCTTATGGTACCTCCCTAAGCTTAAGTCGCTATCTAGGCCCACAGTAACCAGGTTGTTTGTAACACTGAAAGACTCACCTTTCAAGGCTAGGATGGAGAGATCTAAGGCTTATAGTTAAGTAGCTCAGGCGGGAGAAGGTCCGATGATCCCACCGGGGCCGTGGCCCCCGGTCCTAGAATGTGATGCCCCTAGGATGGGGAATCCGATAGAGGGATGAGGAGTGTACGTCCGGCGGAGATCCGACAAATCAGTTGGCAGAGGCGTAAATAGCCTCCCGAGGGTGCGGAGGGGTCATTTCATCTCCCCTACTTTTAATAGTAGTGTTGCCGTGTACAATGTTATCTTTGGTATTGTGTCTACTGTTATGTACTCGTTTGGTGCGTGAGCTCTACCCCCGTGGCCTGGTGCTGTTGCTATGAATGGTACTCCTAGTTTCCTTGTGAATAGGTATGATGGGGCTGAGCCTGGTAGCATTGGTATGATGTAGGGTTTTAGGTTGAGCTCCTCATAGGCCTCCACGGCCCTCCTGACCATTGGGTGTTTAGGGTTTGTCTTACTCCACGTGTAGGCGTCGTGGACCTCTAGTTCTACGTGCTTTGATAGACCTAGCCTTTCTATGAGCTCTTTCAACCCTCTAACAACATCCTCGGGCTCCACGTTGGGTACTAGTCTGAAGTCAAGCCTCATTGTAGCCTCAGCTGGTGTTATCGTCTTAGTCCCGGGGCCTGTGTAGCCTGATGTGAACCCGTCTATGTTAACTGTTGGTTTGAAGTATACCGCTATGTACCAGTCTACATCCTTAAGCCTCGCCTCCCTTACCCCGTAGAGGTTTAGGAGCTCCTCCCTAGGGCTAGCCTCCATTATATCATTCAGGTACTCTAGATCCTCACTTGTAGGTGTTATAGTCTTATCCTCAAGCCATTGAAC
The DNA here is from genome assembly GCA_020833325.1 of Desulfurococcaceae archaeon. Classification (GTDB taxonomy): domain Archaea; phylum Thermoproteota; class Thermoprotei_A; order Sulfolobales; family Acidilobaceae; genus DSZV01. Next base: position 25,393 of record JAJHQN010000011.1, read on the forward strand.
CCTAGGGCCCCCCAGGGGGTCTATGAGCTCGCTCGCAATCCTAGCTAGGATTGCTGCTGGGTTGTAGAGGCCCCTGCTAAAGCTACTATGGACATCGTACTTACTAGTTCTAGCCTTGAGTTCAACAAAGACTATACCCTTATTACCGAGGACTATTGTAGGCTTACCCCTAACCCTCTCGCTTGGGATAGCGAAGTAGGCTAGATCAGCACCTCTAAGCTCACCCTCCTTATCCTCTACGAACTTCGGCATCGAGGGGCTCCCTAGCTCCTCCTCACCCTCAAGAACGAAGACCAGGTTTACCGGAGGCTCCCTCCCAACCTTGAGGAAAGCCTCTACGCCTAGGAGGCAGCTCATGAGGGCACCCTTCGTGTTATAAGCCCCCCTGGCTATAATCCTGTCACCCACGATTCTAGCCTCGAAGGGGGGAGACTCCCACTCGTCGAGAGGCTCAACGGGCTGGACATCGTACATGTTGTAGACTATAACAGTCCTAGGGGCCCCAACATCAAGCCTACCATAGACTATAGGGTGGCCACCATAGCTTAGAAGCTGTACACGAGCCCCCAAACGCTCCCTAAGCCAATCCCTGAGGTATCCCGCAGTCTCAACTATACCCTCACCGGTGCCAGACACACTAGGCATCCTAAGGAGCCTCCTAACCTCCTCTACTAGGAGTTCCTGGTTCAACTCAACATACCTTCTAATAGAATCGAGAACCTCCATCTCCCACCACCGAGCCTACCCTAGGCTATGCAGAGAGCCCTAATAAACGTTCAAGTAATTTAACTTGTTGAACGTCATACTCTAAACATGGGTTTGCTACTTGAGGGTTGCTAGGCTCTGGGAGAAGTCTGGGGATACAGTTACATGCCTTGTGTGTGAGAGGAGGTGTAGAATCCCAGAGGGTGGCCGGGGGGTTTGTGGTAACTATGTCAACATTGGTGGAACCCTATACCACTACGGCTATGGGAGGCTTAGTGCTGTTGAGAGTAGACCTATCGAGATTAAACCCCTCTTCCACTACTGGCCTAATAGTACTGCTTTAACGTTCTCAAACTGGGGTTGTAACTTCTACTGCCCTTGGTGCCAGAACCACCATATTAGTTTCAGGAGGCCGCGCGACGATGATATCGTATACGAGCCGTTGGAGCTCCTAAAGCTGGCCTCAACTCTCGGGGATGAGGGTTTCTCAGCTAGCTTCAACGAGCCCACTGTTAACCTAGACTTCATACTAGATCTTGCACCTGAAGCTGTTAGGAGGGGGTTCTACTTCATGATGGTAACCAACGGCTACCTTACGGAAGGGGCTCTAAAAGCACTACTAGAGGTTGGTGTAGACGGCTGGAGTATCGATATAAAAGGATGCCCTGGGATGAGGAGAGCTCTAGCGAGCGTGAACCACGAGGTTGTATATAGGAACGCTAGGATTGTATTGGATAGCGGTGGTCACGTTGAGATGGTGTACCTAGTGGTAACGAACACGAACGACTTCGAGGAGTGCGTGGACTGGATAATCAGAATGCACCTAGACAAGCTAGGACCAGAAGTCCCCCTACACGTAAACAGATACTACCCGGCAAACTACTGGAGAGAACCACCAACAGATGTGGGGAAACTCTTAGAAATATACGAGAAGGCTAGAAGGGAGGGCATAGAGTACGTCTACGTAGGCAACATAAACAGGTGGGAGTACGAGTCAACAAGATGCCCCAAATGCGGTAAGATTCTAGTAGCCAGAAAACACTATAGGGTCGAAGAGTTCCTCCTAGAGAGAGCGAACTCGAAATGGAGATGCCCTAGGTGCGGCCACGAGATACCAGTAAAGGGCATGTACATACCGGGAAAGAGGTGGAGAATAACCTTCTAGGTAACCCAGGTAACCCGGCTAATCCGTTCAAGAACTTAACCACAAAGATACCCAGCCACAACCGTCTCGCAATTAGAGAAGCGAGCTTTGACCCCCACCTCAGCACACATCTCGACGCAGAAATTATGACGGCCTTCTACAGCCACCTAGCCCGTGGATAGCTACAGTTACACCATAGGGGCCCCAACATGTTATTCTAGGCAACCCTCCACCATGAGCGAGATTGCTTGGATAAGCTAAAACATAGCACAGCAACGGGGTTAACGCTAAGTGGGAGAACTTCACTAGCTTACAAGTGAAAGCCTCGCCTTTAAAGGCGGGGTAGGACTTTCACACAACTCTTGGAGTATTAAGGCTTTTAAACTTCTTGCTATTATACTACATGCCAGGAGGGGGTTGGGGTTGGCTCCGCCTGTGGGTGAA
>JAJHQN010000081.1 GCA_020833325.1 Desulfurococcaceae archaeon
CTGGCTTCTTCTAAGTCTTCTAGCTTCACGGTGGCTCTCACTCCACCCCATCCCCAACTGTTATGGTGTATGTTTTTAGGGTCTCGGTGGCCATGGAGCGTTGAGCTCCACGACGCCCGAGGCCCATGGAGCCAGGCTGGCCCGCCTACGGGAGCCGTTCTCCCCTCGGGGAACCAGCCCCGGGCTCCTCTGAGGTTGGGGTTCAACCTCACTACTGCTCATAGGCATCCTCGCCCCCAACCTCTCGCCATTCTAATCATGTGTTAGAGAAGCTTAATAAGTATGTCAATGGCGTGCCATCTAGCACACTATCGAACTTCATTAAAGGCGGTCATCGGGGATGCCGTCGGGAGGTGTGTAGGCTGGGGGGTTCCATGGCATCCTCTTCATAAAACTCTCACCTGAACTCCGTCAAAAGAGAGCTCTAGGCTGGATATGCTAGTTGTATTGGTTTAAGCTTTTCCAGTCCTAGATATTGTTCTTGGTATGTTGTGGTGGTTGTTGTGGTGGAGAGGGTTAGGGTTTATGCTGATGTTAGGGAGGAGGCTAGCGGTATTCCTTCTATGCTTGAATCCATGGGTGTTATTGTTTTGAGGGAGCAGTTGCCTGTGGGTGACTATGTGCTCCCAGGCGAGGTTGTTGTTGAGAGGAAGAGTGTTGATGACTATGCTAGCTCTCTTTTCGATGGCCGTCTTTTCGATCAGGTTTCTAGGATGGCCGATGTCTATGATGTGATAGTCTTGGTGGTTGAGGGTAGCATCTCTGAGCTCTACAGGTACCAGGATAGGTTTAAACACCTCTACTCAGCCCTCGCATCCCTCATATCAGGTTTTAACGCTAGCGTTATACACACTACAGGTCCTAGTGAGACTGCTATGCTAATAGAATCTCTAGCTAGGAAAGCACTGGAGTCTAGGGGCTCCAGGGTTGTAATACATAGGAAGCCTAGATTGGAGGGTTTGAGGGAGTGGCAGCTATACGTTGTAAGCTCTCTCCCAGGCATAGGGCCTAAGATGGCTGAGAGGCTCCTCGAATCATTTAAGACCGTTGAGGCCATATGTACAGCTAGCATAGCTGAGCTCCAGAGAGTAGTGGGGGGGAGGAGGGCTGAGAGGATTAAAGAGATACTCAAAACACCATACGAGCCTCCGGGTAGGAAGCCTAGAACCCTCAAGGACTACGTGGGCTAGACTTTAGGGTAGAGTAGGCTGCGTGGACTAGGTAGAGGTACGAGTTTAGAACAGCTCTAAGCTGGTTAACACCACCAGCTCTAACGCTAAGCCTAACACAGCCACCCTCAAGTACGACGCTGACAAAAGCCTTCCTAGGGGCCGGCTGCCCCACCTCTGCTAGGAGGCTTTCATAGACAGCCCTAGAGTAGGGTCCAAGGCATAGGGTTACCTCAGCCTCTCCCACCACCTCTAACCACCTTAAAACCACTAACCTCCTCGAAGACCCTGAAAGCCTCCTCTAAAGCAGCCTCCACAATGTAACCTATATCATCTACACCACTCCTAGAAGCCTCCACATCGACAACCAGCATCTTAACCCCATCAACAACATCGAATCTCAGAGTTACATTGATTAGAGAGGCCTTAGAACCGAGAGCCCTCTCCAGAAACTCCCTGCAAGCCCTCTCAGCTTCCAATAAAGCCTCTAAAAGCCTACCCTCCAGCTCCAGCTCCACCAGATCCACCTAGTAGTGTTCTAAGCTCGCTAGCCAGCCTATCAACCTCCCTCCTCAAATACTCCTCCTGGCTCTTAACAGCCTTAAGCCTCAACTCAAGCTCCTCCCTCCTACCCCTCAACTCAGCCACAACCTCATCCCTAGAGGATTTAACCATAACATAGCCTACAAGCCTGTAGAGATCAGCATCAGCCGAAAGCCTACTAACCTTATCAAGAACATCGTCAATCTCGCTAATAGCCCCCTCAAGAGTAACCCTCTCCTGAGTAATAGCTGAAAGGGTATCCCTAAGCTTAACATACTTAGTATACTTAGCCTCAACCTCAGGCGGAACCCTTTCAACCAAAGCCAACACCCCTCCCTAAAACTAGAATACGAGATTTTTAAGCTAACCTCCTTTAAACCAAGGGCTGGAGAGCTCCTCTCACGAGAGTCTTGGAGGTGGGGGTTTCCCAGGCTCTAGTGTCAGCCCTCACACGGCCTATCCTCGGGCTCTTTGAGCCCTCAACCCGGAGTCGTTCTTCATCCGTTTAGCCTTGTGTTTACTTAAGGTTTAATAGTTTTGCTAGGCTTTTCTGGCCTCCTACTTCCTCCCAGTTTACTCCTAGGGCTAGGAGTATTTGTTCGAAGGCTGTTCTAACATACTCTAGGTATTTGTTTGCATCTACCTCGGATAGCTTAGCTAGCCTTACGGGTTTCACGCCCACGCTATCCCTTGTTTTGACGAACGCTATTATATCCCCCTTCCCCACTCTAACCCCCTCTTTCTCTAGGAGCTTCGCTGCTTTAACATGTTGTGGTGTTGTTTTAACATATCTCCCTGGGTCTTTTGATAGCATTACCTTTATTGAGAGCTCCTCCAAAGTATAACCTTTCGTCTTAAGCTTCCTGTAAACCTCTGCTATGTGCTCTCTAACCTTATCGAGGACTACCACGGTGTCGTCAAAGCTTCTAACCCCCCCTAGCAGGTTGACAACTGTCTTGAACTCCTCTTTTATGAACTCTGGCGTGTTACTCTTCTTACCAACCATCCCCTTGATCACAACCTCCCCCCTGTCTGTTACACCTAGATAGTTCTTCTTAAGCCCGCTGAACAAGGCTACCTTGAACTTCTTATCAACCTCCAGCTCTAGACCATAGTTATCCTCTATGTATCTAATCAACTCCTCCAAAGACTCACCCCTAGGATCCCATATGAATAGGCTGTCTGTATCCCCGTAGACTATGTGTAGTGAGAGCTTCTCAGCCATCTTAAGAGTGTTCACCAGGACACTCCTACCTATAGCTGTAACGCTTTCAGCTAAGGGTAGGCTGTAGAATGGGAACGCCTCGTTACCGAAGACACCGTAGCTGGCGTTAATGTAGACTTTCATAGCAGCTTGAACAGTATCATACCATGTTCTAAGGTCTTGGGGTATGCTCTCATCCTTAGCCCTCCTCTTGTAAACTTTAACCCTAAAATCTCTAAGTAACCCCACCAGCTCACTTGTTATACCCTTGAACTCAACACATATCTCGTGCTCAACCTCAGGTACAACCTTCCTACCACCCTTACACCACGGGTTGTTTATCGTCTCATAGCTTAGATTCCAGTTCTTTATAATAGAAGGGTATAGGCTTGCGAAATCCAGGACTAGGACGTCGAAGAACACGCCCCTCGGGGGTTCTAGGACTATAGCCCCCTTATACCTCTTCTCCCTTATAATAGCCTTGCTCCTAGCCATCTCTCCTCTAAGCTCCTCCCTACTAGGTATCAACCACCTCCTCCTCCTATGCTCCCAGTTTAGGAGGCCTCTAATCCATGTTGAAACCTGGTGTCTTGTTACATCCTCTAGCCCAAGCTTGCTAATCCTCATTATTGTTATAACTAGGTTCCAGACTAGGTTGTTAGCGAATGTTGTGAGATTCAATGTTAGCATAGCATCTCTAACGTTGTAAGCTATAAGCTTGTCGAGGCTAGCTCTCGGCACCGGGGTGTCGAGTTCAACCTTACCCATTCCTAGGAGAGCTTCAGCTATAGCATCTAATGTTAACTCCCTATACCTACCCCCGAAAGCGTAAACCTGGAGGGCTTTGATGCTGAAGAGCTTGTAGAGGTCTACGTGTAGGGAGTGCCTGAAGGTAACCTTGTCTTCGTGCACCTCGACGGGGATGAGGTGTGGATCTACGCCTAGATTCACAAGCCTATTGTATATGTATGGTATGTCGAATGAGTCACCGTTGAATGTTAACACTACAGGGTACCCCTCCACCTCCCTGAAGAACTCGAGGAGTAGTGATATCTCGTCGTCGAAAATCTCCACCTCAACACCCTCAGGGATTCCCCCCTCGAAGGCCATGTTATCCCTGTAGAGTAGGAGGATCTTAACCCTACCCCTATTATCCGCTAGGGCTATGCTGATAACAGGGTATGAGGCTTTCTCAGGGTCCGGCACCCTCCCCTCCTCGGGTGAGTATATCTCCACGTCCACTGCAACCCTCTTAACGTCCAAAGGCTTCTGCTCGAACATGAGAGCCCATTCGAGCACTAGATCCTTATACTCCCTACTCTCACCCCTGGATATGCTCTCTATCAACTCCGCATAGGACTCGTCGAGCCCCCCTTCAACCCTATGCCACCCCCTGTTAACCCTGTACACCATGCCTGGGATTAGCTGGTTATCGTATATGTAGTTGTGATGGTATTTTATGTCAGCCTCCCAAACCTTGTAACCTTTAGATTGCACTGTGCTCCTCAGCTTCCTAACAGCGAGAGGGTCTCTGACAATAACCTTTGTAACCTTAACCCTCTCCCTCCTAATAGGGTGGAATTTAGCGGTAACATCAAATTGAACTACTAAACCGTTATCACTGCTAATACCGATGCTAGCTAGAACCTCGGGTTCAGCGTCTGTGAGGAAATAGGGTTTATGATCGGTCCTATCAACCCACCTGACAAGACGGTTGTTAGAGTCTACGAGGTATGCTACAGCTTTATTAAACCTACCATCATACCTTACATCTAAGAGCAGGCCTTCAACCTCATCTACAAAGTTATTAAGCTCTCCGAGAAGCCAGGATGTGGTGTTAGACCTGGGTGTGGGATCGCTGGAGCTAGGGTTAGACACAGACTCCCCGCTGGTAGCCTGGGAGCTTGTACTACCAGACTTGGGGTTAGGGTCACTGCTAGAACTACCGTAGATGAACTTATCGAGTTTAACAATCCTACCACTCCTACCACTCAAAGCCTGTACTCCCGTAGAGGATAGTGTTAGGAGGGAAATACTAAAACCTTTAACCACGGTAATCTAAGCTAGGTTAACGTTGGACAGCATGGGGGAGGTAATTCCAATTAAGCATTAATGCTAGTACTCCTCTAACCCAAGCTGGACTTTCAGGGAGGGGGCTTCGAGTGTTTGGCAGAGCTTGCAAGGGCCCTTGTTTCTGGAGAGCCCTCCACAGTAGGGGCATCTACCCTTTATACCCTCTTCCACTATACCCAGTATGAACTCTATGGTTTTATAGGAGCTAAACTCAACTTCAGGCCCTAACCCTCTTAGCTCCCCTAGGATACGGGAGGTTCTAAGCTTTGGAGTACACCTACTTCGAACCTCCGCATCGTAGCCTGAGAGGATGGCATAGGATACTATGGGCTCAGCCTCCACCCCTGCTAGGGCGTTAACCAATGATACACCGTTAACGCTGGTAATGGGGTTTAACAAGCTCCAAGCCTCATCGTAACCTCTTAGAGGGATCTCCATAGATAGTAGTGTTAAATCCGTCCTCGTTAAAGGCTCTAGGGCCACGTCGAGGTTTAGAAGTGAGGCAAGTTTAAGAGACCAAAGCCTATCATAGTGTATGGCTAAAACAGGGTCCTCGTAGCAGGGCTTAGGCTCCACGGAAACAGGTAGAACGCTTAGCCCACCAAGCCTACCCGGCGAACCCCTTAAATCCACGAAATCCGGGATAGCCACGTAGACCATGCTACCATAACCCCTCTTAATAAAAGACATTATATCAGCGAGGGCGAGAGAAGCTAGGGTTCCATAGTAGGTTATAGGAAC
>JAJHQN010000013.1 GCA_020833325.1 Desulfurococcaceae archaeon
TGTTGCCGGGTTTAAGGTTGGCATCCCCTTCATGTTCAGCTATGGTGTTAGTGGTTTGAGGGCTTTGAGGAGCTCCTGTGACAGGCTTCTAATAGCTGATTTTAAGCTTGCCGATATAGACTATGTTATGGTGTCAGCTTTATCCCATGTTATTGACTACGTTGACGGTGTTATAGCTCATGCTTTTATAGGGCTTAAGGGTGGTTTGGAGGGGTTGAAGAGTTACCTTGACTCTGCAGGTGTTAAGTTGATACTCGTTATATCCATGAGCCACGCGGGCAGCCTTGATGTGATCGATGTTAATGTTGATAGGCTCCTATGGGTTGCGGGTAGGCTTAAACCCTGGGGTCTTGTTGCTCCAGCTACAAGGCCTCATGTAATCTCCTATGCTAGGGGGAGAGCTCCGTGGGCTGTGATACTGGCTCCAGGTGTTGGAGTTCAGGGCGCTAGGCCTGGTGATGGTATTAGGGCTGGGGCTGACTATGAGATAGTTGGAAGGCTTGTAACAGAAGCTTCTAACCCGGTTGAGGTTGTTAACTGGATAAACGGGGAGCATGTTAGAGCTCTTAAAGAGAGAGGAGGTTAACAGTTTAAGATCGCCTAGGCTAAACCTAGAATTGGGGTGCTTTATGGAGGGTTACTGTAGGGAGCTCGCTAGCATAATAGCCTCACGTGAAGCCCTCCTCTTCGGGGAGTTCACACTATCATCTGGTTTGAAGAGCAACTACTACCTGGACCTCAGGAGGCTCCTAGGGGATTGGAGCTCTTATAAGAGGGTTTTAGAGCTCCTAGCTGAAAAGGTTTTAAAAGAGTTTGAGAGCTTCGACGTCGTTGTTGGTGTTGCAACAGCAGGTATACCGTGGGCTTCCGGCCTAGCTCTAATGCTCGGCAGAGGGCTGGCTTATGTTAGGAGTGAGGTTAAACAACATGGTACATCTAAAGCTGTTGAGGGCGCTCCAAGGCCCGGCTCCAACTGCATCGTGGTAGACGATGTTGCCACAACAGGGTCTTCGCTTGAAAACGCTATAAGGGGCCTGGAGGGCTTATGCAATGTGGTAGGAGCTCTCGTGATAGTAGATAGGATGCAGGGAGCTGGAGAGAGGCTTAGAGAACGCGGTGTAAAACTTGTAAGCCTGCTAACAATCGAGGAGCTCCTCAAATGCTTCAACCAGAGTACGTTAAAACATTAAACCACATCTAACCCCGTCATGCTAGAATCACCTCATCGTCAATCTTTCTCTCACACCACCATATGCCCTAATGTAATCAGACCACTAAATGCTACGAGGCGTTAACCCTCCGCCCCCCTAAAACCCATATAAGTTAACTTAAAGATCCTCCCATACCATTCTTGAAGCTACTGAGGCCTATCATTGTTTCAAGCTTAGATTACCTGAGGGGGGAATGCACCCTCTCGTGATCGGGGGAACAGCTCTCGTAGGGTGGGTTTAACTGTTGGGAGGCCGGATGGTGGGGAGCCGGAAAATATAAAAGGCGAGGAACTACCATCTACTGAGAAACGGTGGTTGTTTGAAGGATAGGGATAAGCTTAGGGATTACGAGTGGTTACTCCAAAGACTATATCAGAGAATACCGCCTAAATCTGGGAGTGCCGAGCTTGAGATACCGGAGCCTGAGATGATACAGATCGGGAGTAAGGTTATAGTAAGGAATTTTAGGAGGATAGCTGAGAAGCTTAAAAGAGACCCCTACATAGTTGCTAGGTACCTCTTAAAGGAGATGGGCACCGGGGGTAAGTATGAGGAGGAGAGCGGGCATCTAACGCTAGACTCGCAGATAAGGAGGGATACGATAATGAAGTTCCTTAAAATGTTCGAGAAAACATATATAAGATGCCCTACATGTATGAGCATAGACACAAGGCTGGAGAAGAGGGAGAAGGAGAGAATATGGTTCCTAGTATGCGAAGCATGCGGAGCAGAGCAACCAGTTAAACCCATATAGCGGCTATGCTACACACTAACCCTCCCGGATAGGAGAGAAGATATTCTGCCAGCAAGCTTCTCAACATCCCTCCTAACACCAGCTATGACCCCCCTGACCTCCTCACTCGAGGCTACAGCCTCAGCCTCCTTGAACCTTGTTATCGCGTATAAGAGGACCTCGTTGGCATCCAGTAGCGCTATTAAATCCCTGTAGCTCTCAGGAGCTCCTGATAGAGCTCTTCTGTTAAGGCATTCGACGTGTACAGCCCCAATACCCCCTATGAACGTGAACCTTTGACCTTCAATGATGGTACCACCGCAGAGACCGCAGGTCCAGCTCTTACTCATAGCCTCCTACCACCATGGAGTTTAACTGCTACCGGGGGATTTATAAGTGTGAGTATCTATGCCATCTACCCCTTAGGAGCTACCATGACCTTGAGGCTCCCTACTCCAACGTACGTTTCTTTAACATTGTAGCCTAGGGTTTCGAAAGCTCCTTTTACGAAGGCTTCTATGAGTTTTGATGTCTCCTCTGTCTTCCACGATCCTATTATGGATATCTCTAGGGTAGCGTCTCTCCTTGTTGTTTTAACCTCTTTGAATGCTGATATCTTCGATATTACTGTAAGTGTTTTAAGTAGCTCTTCTACGTTAGAGGGGGTTCCATAGTAGCTTATTGTCGTAGATGCTATCCTAGCTCCTAGCTGTCTGAAATCCTCTATGAGGGAGTTTAGGGTTCCAGCGTCTCTCGACGCTATTACTATGAGCTTCTCCACAACATCTATTGGTAGTAGCACGGGGTCTATGAATGATGCTAGTTTAAGTATTACAATGAGATCTCTTAGATCTCCAGGTGTGAAACCCATATCCATAGCGTCACACGTTACCTCTAAGGCTTCGGTTGCTAAAGCTGAAACAACCATCTTATTCCTTCGGCTGAGCTCTGAAAGCCTCCTAGCTGTAGACTCGTTGATAGCCACAGTCGTCCTTTTCAATTGAGCCACCAATAGGTATACTGGGGGAAGCGGGTTTAAAGCCTTCCACCCTAGATTAAACTGGTGTCGGATATGGAGTACACATCCCTTGGCTCCACAGATGTTAGGATATCTAGGATAGGGTTGGGGACGTGGCAGTTTAGCGATGCGTGGGGGGTTAAGGACTATGAGAGGGCTAAGTCCATCATATCAAGAGCTCTAGAGCTAGGCGTAAACTTCATAGACACAGCTATGGTATACGGGAGGGGGTTGAGTGAGGAGTTTATTGGGAGGGCTTTAAAAGAGTTGGGGGTTAAGAGGGATGATGTGGTTATAGCAACAAAGATTCCGGGGGAGCTCCTATCACCTAGCGATATACCTAAAGCTGTCGATAGGTCTCTTAGGAGATTACAGGTTGAATACGTAGACCTACTGTTGATACACTGGCCCCCATGCTGGCATAACATCCCAACATGTACTTACATGAGAGCTCTTGAGAGATTAGTAAACCTAGGTAGGGTAGCCTACCTGGGGCTAAGCGATTACCCTGTAGAGCTTGCTGAAGCGGCTAGAACCTGCCTTTCGAGAACAGATATAGAGGTTCTCCAGGTTAGATTCAATCTTGTAGAGAGGTGGGCTGAGGAGGAGCACATACCTTATGCTGAGGAGAACAACATGACTGTGATGGCGTGGAGCCCATTAGCTAAAGGAGCTCTCTCAGGTAAGTACACCCTAGAGGATCTAGGTAAATTCCAGGATCTTAGGGTCAACGAGCCTGTATTCCACCCTGATAACTACGCTAGAATACTAGACCTTGTTAAGGTGTTAAGAGAGATTGGAGGAAGATATGAGAAGACCCCGGCACAGGTGGCGTTAAACTGGTTACTCCAATACAGTGACCTCATAGTACCCATACCAGGTGCCAGGAGCCCTGAGCAGGTTGTAGAGAACGCTGGTTCCACGGGTTGGAGGCTTAGCTACGAGGATTGGAGGAGGATTGATGAGATTAGCAGGGGCATCCGGGTATCTTATGCGATCTGGTGATATTATTCTAGTGTATCTATATATATGTAACTCTATGGAAATAGTTAAAAATATAAATGCTAGGCTTAAACCTAGATCTATGGTGTAGTGCTGTGATATCGATTATAGGGACTGGTAGAGTTGGGACGGCCGCCGCCCTCGTGGCTTTACTTAGAGGGCTTGATGATAAGATTGTATTAGTGGACATAGTACCGGGGCTCGCTCAAGGGGAGGCTCTTGATCTAGCCCATGCAGCTTCAACACTTGGAGTTGATATCGAGATCGTTGGCTCAGAGGATTTCAGTGTTATAAGAGGTAGTAGTATTGTGCTTGTTACAGCTGGTAAGCCTAGGAAGCCTGGTATGACTAGGGAGCAGCTCCTAGCTGATAACGCTGCCATAGTAGCTGATATAGCTTCTAAGATCAAACAATACGCTCCAGACTCCATAGTCTTGATGACTACGAACCCTCTAGACGCTATGGTCTACGTCATGTATAAGAAGCTAGGGTTCCCAAGGGAGAGGGTGATAGGGTTTAGCGGTGTCCTAGACTCAGCTAGGCTAGCATACTATGCTTCTAGGAAGCTTAAGGTGAGCCCTTCATCCATAACACCGATAGTGATAGGGATGCACGGTGAGGCTATGTACCCTGTGCCAAGGCTATCAACTGTAGGGGGTATACCGTTAACACAACTACTCTCACCAAGCGAGATAGAGGATGTGGTTAGAGAAACAGTACAAGCTGGAGCTACGGTGACTAAGCTAAGAGGTTATAGTAGCAACTACGCCCCCGGAGCAGGGCTTGTCTTAATGGCTGAGGCTATTAAGAGAGACTCTAAGAGGATGTTCATAGCCAGCGTGTACCTAGACGGAGAGTATGGTGTAAGCGATGTTGTAGCGGAGATACCAGTAATACTAGGTAGGAGGGGTGTTGAGAGGATATTAGAGCTACCGTTAAACGATGAGGAGAAACAAGGGTTCCTGAAGAGCGTTGAAGCTGTTAGAGCGTTGATAAACGCTCTCCCAGAGGAGTATAGAAAGTAGAATTTACACTGGAAACTCAATCAAACCCTCTTCTCATTTCTTTCCTCAATGCTAGTAGCCTCCACTACCGCTCCTAGTCTTGAGAGCTCCGCTAGTAGAATCTTTATTGAATCTCTTAGAGCTATGTACTTGTTAACATACTCCTCGGAGCTCAGCTCCCCCCTCCTGAAAGCCTCTTCCAGCATGTTAACCTCTAACCTCAGATCCTCTACCCTCTTCCTCAAATACTCAACCATAAACCTCTCCATTTGAACCTCCGCTACGATAGTATGTGCTCTCAAGCTCTCAGGCTTATAAACCCCTGTAATCCTTCCATCCTCTAAAGCGTATATCCTATCTGTTAACCTTGCAACTCTAGGATCGTGGGTGGCTATTACAACAACCCTCCCCTCTCTAGCCAACCCTACTAGCACGTTTACAACTTTCTCAGCATTAACTATATCCAGCTCCCCTGTAGGCTCATCAGCTAGTATTATCCTGGGGTTGTTGGCCAGCGCTACCGCTATAGCTACCCTCTGCCTCTCACCACCACTAAGCTCCTCAGGAAACCTCCCCTCTCTACCTCTAAGACCTAGGCTTTCAAGCAGACTCCTAGCCCGAGCCTGTGCCTCCCTATACGGAACGCCTGCTGCTAGCATAGGGGCTACCACGTTCTCCAAAGCTGTCAATGTAGGTATTAGATTGAAGAACTGGAATATGTAGCCAACACTCCTAAGCCTATACTCTCTAAGCTTCTCCTCACTTAGACCAACTATGTTAACACCGTTGACTATAACGCTCCCAGCAGTGGGCCTGTCAACACCTCCTATTATATTCAATAGGGTTGTCTTACCAGAACCGCTAGGGCCCATAACAGCTACGACCTCGCCCACCTCAACCTCCATTGAAACACCTCTAAGTGCTTGGACAGCGTTCTCGCCTACACCATAGATTTTAACTAGATCCACAACCTTCACGAAAGACATGAGGTTACACCCTTGATACGAGCTCTAAACTAAGCCTTCTAGACATGTGGATTAGTAGTGCTAGAGGTGCTATTAAGCTTAAAAACACGGCTAGTAAGACTATCGATACACCTACAAGGTCTATTGTAAGGCTGGGGGCTAGGAGGCCCCGAGCTGTTAGAGGGCCTGAGAACACAGAGTTGAAGGTCTCTATAAACCCCTTAGCCGATACTACGCCTAGAGGTGATAGGAGGAGGGCTATGAGGGTTAATGAGAAGACTTGGGCGTAGGTAAACCTAACCAGACCCCCTAGGGGTACACCGCGTGTTTTAAGATTAGAGAGCTCCCTCTCCAAGCTCTTAAACAGAGTGTAGCCTACCATCACCGATGAGACGAGGATGAACCCTGAGAGTAGGGTGAAGGCTATAATGGAGTAGAACATCATTGATAAGGCCATGGTGTTGAAGAATGTCAAGCCGAAGTCTGATCTACTCGTGAGCACCGGGGAGTTGACATCATACCACTCGCTTATACTAGCCCTTATTATGGAGGCTGCAACCACAAAAGATAGGGTTATGGTCGTGGAGGCTGTTAGAGAGCTGAACCTAGGGGATATCCTTGGGATAGCTGAGCTAGCTAGATCCCCTAGGTTACCACCTATAACCCGTGAGGTGATAGTCGCAACCCCCCTCATGAACCCCTCTCTTGAGAGTAGTATTAGTGTTAAATAGTATGGTATGATAACGGGGGCTACGAAGCCTATGAAGAAGTCTAGTAGTACGTAGAATACTGTTATAACGACTAGGAGCGGGTGGATTTCAGAGGCTATCCTAACGAGCTCCGTAGACCTAGTCCCGGTTATCCAGAGAATGTACTTGAAGAGGCTGATGGCGAAAAGTATTGTTAGGGAGGTGCTAGGCCTCCAAGACTCGTGCACAGCTTGCAGGTAGAGCCGGGAAGCCTGGGTTAGGTCGAGGTGGCCTTTGAGGATCCCTCTGACTTTCACGTATACCAGGGCTGAAACGCTGAGGGCCATTACTATGGATGAGATCATATAGCCTACATCTATTAATGGCGGTAGGTAGTAAACCTTCCCTATAGCTAGACGTGCTGTAACATCGACGAGAACCCTTAGGAGGGGTAGAGATGAGGCAACAGCTAGAGCTGATAGAGTTAGGGATAAAGCTAGGAAGCCTAGTGTGAAACTCCTAAGAGGCAACCCTCTAATAAGACCTAGAGCTGTAAACCTCCTAACATCGTATGCCACGAGCTCCCCAATAGACCTAGCTAGTATCCATGAAGCTACCACCACGGGGAGTGTGAGGGAGAATATGAAGGCTGAGACTAGGAGGTAGGCTCCGGAGAACGCGGAGATTGCTGAAGCTAGTATGTAGCTCCCACCACTTAGACTAGAGCTTCTTAAATTAACTCGCGAAACCACCCCGTTTAAGGCCTCCTTGAGAACCTCTACTGCGACCCTATCGTAATCCGCACTAGCCTCCATGACAGACTCCGGAGCTAGAACTGTGAATGCTCCGAGACTGAAGTTAACCATGTAGGTGTAGCGGAGCTCCAACACATCCCAGGGGTTACCTGAGATTATACTATCTAAGATGCTTGAATCTAGTAGGAGTAGAGGGCATGGTATCGGCTGGTTGCAGTTGAATATGTAGGTATTATTAAACTTAACACCCGCCTCCCTCACCCCTTTCAACAATACGTCTCCTAAGCCCGACTCCACAAGCACTAAGTTTAAACCTATGCTATCAGGGCTGGGAGCCCCCTCAACAATCTTAACACCAACTATACCACCATAGAAGGAGCCGATCATAGGTCTATCTACGAGCGATGGAACTCTTATAACAGAAACTCTTATAATACCTACCGTAGTTGTTTGCGTAGGGAGCTGTTGTACTCCCGCCCCACCTTCCATCGATGTTATTAGCTTGGTGAGAGCTCCGAAATTTACTTGTGCTAGGGTAACCACGTTATCTGCAATCCCTGTTCTAAGCTTCCCCCTTAAACCTACCAGCTCTCTGTGGAGCTCTGGTACGAGGCTTTTATCCTCCCCGGGGGTTACTTCGAGGTTTATCATGTAGTGTACTGGTACTATCCTAGCTATCTCCTCTGTGGAGTAGCTTGATATGTTTTGCACAGATGCTAAGACCCCTGTGACCATGAGTATTAGTAGTATGCTCACTAGGGTTAAAGCTAGGGGCCCCCATTTAAGCCTTAGGAGCATCTTGTAAGCTAGTATGGAGCTCATCCACTTCTACCCTCCAGAGCTTACCACGAGTAGGGTTTTACCTGCTAGCTCAGCTGGAAGCGGCCACATTAGGAGTACCTCTACGGCTAGAGGCTCCCTCCCACTCATAGGGGTTGTAATGCTAGTCCTACCCAGCAGTATGTCTATGAGTGAGACCCTCCTCTCAACCCATAGGGCTGGTGCATCCCCGGGTAGCCCTGCTAGCTCCCTGGCTCTCCTTATAGCGTCTTCCAGCGTGCCAACCATATCTACGAGTCCCAGCCTCTCAGCTTCAACCCCCGTGTAGACCCCTGCTCTAAGAATCTCCCTGTAATCTCTAATCTTATCACCCCTATGCTCTCTAACCTTCTCTGCGAACACACCTGCAACACCGTTGATAAGCCTCCTCACAGCCTCGATATCGTTTAACGTAGCCTCCCTGTAGGGGTTACCTATATCCTTTAAATCACCGCTTTTAACTGTTGTAACGTTGATACCAAGCTTATCCATTAAACCCTTATAACTTATTATAACAGCTATAGCCCCTACAGAGCCTACGAAAGCTGTGGGGTGAGCTACAATCTCATCCGCTGGAAGCACTATAAGGTAACCACCTGATGTGCCGTAACCGGTAACATAGGCTACTACAACCTTTTCACGGGATAGCTCTCTAACAAGCTCGTAGACCTCGAAAGAGGCAGCAGTACCACCAGGGCTATTTACAATGAGGACAACGGCTTTAGCGAAGGGGTCCCTCTTAACAATATCAAAAACACTCCTCGCATCCCCAGGTGTTATAGCACCGCCTAGGAGGGGTCTCTCGTAGTCTATAACCCCTGAGAGCTCCACAAGAGCTACATAGGGCTTAGGCTGAGCGTATACCCCGCGGAGCGAGTATGCGAGAGCTCCTATGAATAATGTGAATACTAGGAGTAGTGATACTACGACTAAGAGTATCCTCCTACCCCCTCCACCCACCTCAACTCACCGGGGAGCATGAACACTCTATAACCTTAAATCTATTATGGAGCTAGGAGGGTTTCCACCTCAACATGCTTGGATGCTAAGGCCACTCCCCATCTAGAACGGCTCTCGTGATCCCAGCTACGGTGTTGTAGTAGAGGTGTGATATCCTAGAGCTCCTAGCTATCCTAGCGTTATCCAGCCTCTCAGCCAACCTCTCAGCTACATCCACCGGGTCCACTACGCCCATAGCAACTATCCTTGACACCTCGTCAAGCCACAATCTCATCTCCTCCAAATGCCACCTTAGATACCCTAAGCCGTCCTCCACCACACCATAGTGTGCTACTGCAACCCTCCTCGGCCTCTCAGCGATCATCCTCTCAAGACTCTCAATGTAGAGCTTAGGCTTTAAGGGAACAGGTGTTGTTGGAACCCTAACGCTCCCATCAATAAAAACCCCTGCCGAGTCACCTGAGAACATCAAACCCTCCTCTACAAGGTAAACACTTAGATGATGGCTAGCATGCCCAGGAGTATGTATAACCTTAAGTGTAACACCACCTAGATCCAATAAAGCCCCGTCCTCGATCTGGAAAGCCCTAGAGCTCTCAACAGGAGTAGGCTCACCATAGTATAAAGCTACAGGTCCGAGAGCCTGCCTAGACTGCTCCCAGAGAAAGCTCGGATCAACCACATGCTTTAAACCACGGGGGTGAACGAAAACCCGAGAACCTAAAGTCCTAGAGAGAGCTCCAGCACCACCACCATGATCGATGTGAACATGGGTTAAGACAAGATAGTCAACACCTAGACCAAGCCTCCTAACAAACTCTAGAACACGAGAAGAACCATTAGAAGGACCGGCATCGATCAAAGCAGAGTAGCGATCACCAACAACAAGGTAAACAGATACAATACCCTCACCCTCAGGCGTACTATCAATAGTATACACTTTAACCATAACAGATGCCACCTAGGTAAAGGATACCAGGTTAAAACCTAATATAACTACGTGGGCGGGGAGGGCTGTGGAGCGGAACTTAAGCTACTTAAGTTATTTTAGGTTTAGACTAACCAGCTACTAAGCGGAATGGCCCGGGTAGCTCAGCTGGTTAGAGCGCCGGGCTGTGGACCCGGAGGTCCCGGGTTCAAATCCCGGCCCGGGCCCCATTACCTTCATCTACTTTAGCTCTAGTGGTGACAGTAGTTTTCTCAGCTTCAATAATGCTTTCAACCTTTCTCTTTCGCCTAGTTTTGCTTTGTTTACTGCTTCCTCTAGGGTTAGTATTACCTTCTCCGCTGTTCTCCTATCGTATGGGTATGGTATTCTATCTTTTCCTCCTACTGCGTATGCGTATATGAATGGATTTGGTGGGTGTGTTACTGGGTCTCTTGTGCTTGTTGGTATTCCATATATGAGGTCTGCTATTAGTGCTAAGGCTCTTAACGTCTTCGGCCCTAGGCTTGGTGCTAGTGCTAGCTCCATCTCGTTTGTTGGGTTGAATCTTGCTAGGTCCTCTATTGCTTTAAGTGTTTGTTTTGATGGTTTCACTGGGTAGTAGTATGGTTTTAAGCCTAGGAGACCGCCTTTCACCCTCTCAGGCTTTCCTGGTTTAATATAGTCTTCTAGGCTTGGTTTAGCCTCAAGCATTCTATTAGCCTCCCCCAGCATCCTCACCATCCTCGAAGGCCCTTCCGCCACGATATCCAGGTATGCTCTCCTCGCATCCCTACTCTCGCTTGCCGTAGCGTTGATAGCCTGCCCCGGGATACCGGATACCCCGCTATGAGGCTCCTCTACCGTAGCTCTATCAACGTGATACCTTCTAGCTAGCCCCTCCTCTACATTCATACCCTGTTGTACCACCACCATACAGCTTCTGGAAGCGATTACAGCGTGGTGGTAGAGAGTGTAGCCGTCCTGCAATAAAACACTATCAAGACGTGCAGCCAGCCTACTAAACCTAGCTATAGAGCTTGGATCTAAGCCCAGGAGCTCTCCAGCCTTCACAGCCTCCTCTGGTACATCTAACATCCTAGACCCCTTACCTCCGAGGACGAGAACACCTAGATCCTGCCTACGCCAGGTTACAGCCTTCAGGATGCCTAGGAGGACTGTTGTACTACCACTACTATCCCAATCCATCCCGATAACATTGTTAAAAGCCTGGAACCAGAGGGGGTCCGAGAGCCCCCTAACAAGGGCCTCAGGGCCGCGGAGCTCAACTATAGCATCAACAATAGCCTCTGACATACGCTCCATAAGCTTAAGCATCCAACCAGGCACTCTACCATCATGTAATGGGAGCTCCGCTACACCAGGCATAAGTGCCTCCAAGTATAACTTGAATCTTTAAACCTATTAACCATTAAAGCATAAAAGGTAAAGAGTAGGGGTAACCAGAACATAAATAGGATCATACCGATGGCCGTTAAACCTCTAGACCTGGTTGGTGTTATACGAGGCTACATGATCGAAACCCAGGTTTACTGTGAAGCTAAACTACACTACATGATAACATCTAGGGGTGAGGAGGCTAGAGTAACCGAAGGTGAGGCTAGGAGGCTTGTAGAGGAGACATTGAGGTTACTGAGAACACCTAGAGGTCGTGGGATTGAGTTCCTACGAGCGCCTATCTCGGCAAGGCTCAACGACGCCTACATCACCTTGTCACCAGACGCTATAGTATACGTTGACGGCAGCATAGCAGGCTTGTTAGAGGCAAGGATAAGGGGGGATCTTAGGTACTACGACTCAGACTTCGTAACCCTAGAGGTTGGAGGTCTACTCTTAGAGGAGCTCCTCGGAGTAGAGCTGGGCACCCTAAAACTAGTACTCATTGTAGCTAGGAGCAGAGAGGGTCTTAGGGAGGCTTTAGAGGAGACAAATGTTAACCCGTTTAAACCGGAGAGGCGAATGTCGTGGGTTAGAGTGACAAGGGTCTACAATAGGGGTGAATCTATATCCAAGCTCTCCCACTTGCTAGAATACTGGCTTGGCATGAGGGGTTTTAAGCCTAGGCCATCACCATTTAAATGTAGGGTCTGCGAATACTCCAGCATGTGCCCGGCTAGGGTGATGAACGCCTAGGGATGAAGCTGATATGTGATGAGTGAACCCGCGTCTGATAAAGTGAGATCCACCCCGGTTTAAATCCCATTGTGTACGCGTATGATTTATAAGATCTCCACACAGGGTTTACGATGGAGGGTGATCTCATTGGGTTACAGGGATCCCTGGGAGTTTTATTCTAGTAGGCCTTGGGTTAAAAGCTACGATCCCGGTGTTCCAGCTGATGTGGATATCCCGGTGATGCCCTTGTACAGGATACTAGATGATGCTGCTTCTCAGTACCCTGATAGGGTTTCAATGATATTCCTCGGCCGTAAGGTTACCTATAGGGAGCTCCAGGACTCAGCTCTTAGGTTTGCCTCATGGCTTAGGAGTGTTGGTATTGGTAAGGGTGATGTTGTAGCGCTATTCCTACCTAACACACCCCAGTTTGCTATAGCATACTATGGCGCGCTCTACGCTGGCGCTACTGTAACACCTGTGAACCCGCTGTACACGCCTAGGGAGCTTAGGTTCCAGCTTGAGGATAGCGAGGCTAAGGTTCTGGTAACCCTCGATATGTTCAAGGATAGGGTTTTAGCGGGGGCTCCTGATAACGTTAAGTATGTTGTGTGGACTGGTATCCAAGACTACCTACCGTTCCTTAAGGCTGTAGGTTATAGGTTGAAGTTCAGACCGCCAAGCCCACCTGAGGGGGGTAAGCATTACAGGTTTACTGGGATACTGAGAGGTAGTGAGCCTTTAAAGGAGAGGGCGGCTGTTAACCCTGTGGAGGATGTGGTAGCTTTAATGTATACTGGTGGTACAACTGGGTTACCTAAGGGTGTTATGCTAACACACTACAATATAATCGCTAACCTTTACCAGATAGACTCCCTGTGGTTTAAAGGGCGTAAGGGGTTCGTCTTCATAGGCCTACTCCCGTGGTTCCACATATACGGTCAGACAGCAGTGTTGCACTTCACAGTATTCAGCGCCTCCACTGTAATAGTGTATCCGAGGCCTGATATCGAGGCCGTCATGAAGGATATTGAGAGGTATAAGGCTAACATATTCCACGGTGTCCCGACAGCATACATAGCTATAGTAAACCACCCGAAGGTAAAGGAGTTTAACCTTAAAAGCCTAGCAGCATGTATAAGTGGAGCGGCACCACTACCAGTAGCTGTCCTAGAGTCTTTCGAGAAGATCACGGGGGCGAAGCTAAGAGAGGGTTATGGATTAACGGAGACAAGCCCGGTTACACACGTTAACCCCATTGAAGGCAGGTATAAGCCTGGTAGCATAGGATTACCAGTACCGAGCACTATGGCCGCTATAGCTGACCCGGAGAAGCCGGAGCTCCTACCACCAGGACAGGTTGGAGAAATTGTTATAAGCGGACCACAGGTTATGAAGGGTTACTTTAAGAGACCTGAGGAGAACTCATTAGCGTTCTTCGAAGCCTACGGGCTTAGATGGTTTAGAACAGGTGATATGGGCTATGTAGATGAGGAGGGCTACTTCTACGTTGTTGAGAGGAAGAAGGATCTCATAAAGTATAAGGGTTGGAGCGTGTTCCCCAGAGAGGTGGAGGAGGTTCTTTACAAGCATGAATGCGTTAGGGAGGCGGCTGTTGTAGGTAAACCCGACCCTGAAGCTGGGGAGATACCTAAAGCATTCGTAGTGTTAAAAGACGAGTGTAAGGGGAAGATTAAAGCGGAGGATCTAATAGAGTACACCAGGAAACACCTAGCTCCATTCAAGGTGCCAAGGGAGGTGGAGTTTAGAGATGAGCTACCTAAAACCATTGTTGGCAAGATTCTAAGAAGGGTTTTAAGAGAGGAGGAGATGAGGAAAGCTGGTCTTATGAAATAAACTCCCTAAACCCTTTATACCCTGAATCCTACTAGTTTTGTGTAGACGAGGTGTGCTAGTATGTCTATGAGGGATTTGAGTAGAGCTCTAGCTGAGGTTGTTAGGGAGGTTTCACGCTCGGTTATAACAATCTATACTGTAAGGCCATCACTCGAATCCTTCTTCGGCCTAACCCCCCTTGTTGGGGCTGGCTCCGGGTTCATTGTGGGGGAGGGGTTGGCTGTAACAAACTACCATGTTGTTAGAGGTGCTGGTGTTGTCGAGGTTGTTTACGGTGATGGTGTTAGAGGTGGAGGCAGGGTTTTAGCTCACGATCCTGGACGTGATCTCGCATTACTAGCTGTTGATAGGAGGGATGTGAAGCCTATTAGGTTAGGTGATTCCGATAAACTAGAGCCTGGGGAGCTGGTTTTAGTTGTTGGATCACCTCTAGGCCTTCAGGGGCCCTCAATATCTCTTGGTGTTGTAAGCGCTATTGGTAGAACCCTTGTTGACCAGGAGTCTGGGGTTATACTCGAGGATTTGATACAAACAGATGCCGCCATAAACCCGGGTAATAGTGGGGGCCCTATAGTTAACGCTAGCGGGGAGGCTGTTGGTGTTACCACAGCTATCATAGCTAGGGCTCAGGGCATAGGCTTTGCAATACCAATAAATACTGTTAGAAGATTCATAGCTATGATTGAGAAGTACGGGAGACCTCTAAGAGCGTGGATTGGAGTCTACGTGGCACCTCTAACAGCGGAGATAGCCTCAATGCTAGGTGTAGCTGTGAAGGAGGGGGTGGTTGTGGTTAGGGTTATGCCTAGAACGCCAGCACACATACATGGGCTTAGAGAGGGTGATGTGATTGTGAAAGCTGCAGGTAGGAAGGTTAAGAGCGTGAGGGAGCTGAGGGAGGCTATAGAGGATAGCGTGGATCAAGGATGTGTAGAGCTAGAGGTGCTAAGAGGGCGTAGCAAGATCGAGGACTGCGTACCAGTAGTAGTGGAGGAGATCGCCTAACACCTAGGGAGTCGTGGGTTGCAATCAATTACGATAAGGAACCTGTGGAAACGGTTTAACGGCAACCCCGTTCTAAGGGGTTTAAACGCCTCATTCGAAGAAGGCTCCGTAGTAGCAATAGTAGGGCCTAACGGATCTGGGAAGACAACGCTTATAAGGATAATAGCGGGTCTAACACCTCCATCAGAGGGTTTCATCTCAGTCTTCGGCTTAAAGCCTGGGAGCTCTAAGGCTAGGAGGTTTACATCCGTCGTCCTAGATAGACCTCTGCTCTACGAGGAGTTAACTGTAGAGGAGAACCTGGAGTTATTCAAAACACTATCCAGATCTAGGGGTTGCAGGTTCTATGAGAGAGCTCTCGAAACCCTAGATGTGGTTAGGGTCTGGAGGAGGAGGGTTGGAGAGCTAAGCCATGGTTGGAGGAGGAGGGTTGACTTTGTAAGAGCTCTCATAACAGAGCCTAGGCTACTCCTACTAGATGAGATTACAACGGCCTTCGATAGTGAGAGTTTAAGAGAGGTGGAGAGTATAGTGTTTGACCTCGCTAGGGGCGGGTCGACCGTCATAGCTACAGACCCCGGCTGGGGTGGCGTGAAGCTTCTATCAAACTCTGCTAGGTATAAGTGTAGACTTGAAGATGGTGTTCTAGAGTGCGAGATCATGTAATGGTTTTTAAAAACCTACTTTTAAAGGATGTACGTGTAACAGCTAGAAGCCCTTGGGAGCTCCTAGCGGTACTAGTCTTCTCATCCCTCTCAGCAATCCCAGCAGCTCTAGTGCCACTTGATTCTCTGCAAAACACTACAAAGCTAGTCCTACTATTCATAACAATATACATTTCAACACAAACCTATGTCAAGGAGGGGAGGGCGGGCACCATAGACATCTACCACCTCTACCCACTAGCCCCCAGCATACACTTCCTAGCTAAACTATCATACACATGGATACTCCTACAGGCATCCCTAACACTCTACACCATAACACTACTCCTACTAGGCATCCCCCTCAGCGAGCTCTCACGTTTAACAGTAGAATGGCTATCCCTAACACTACACCTATCAGCATCATCATCCCTAGCATCGCTAATATCAACATATCTTAAAGCTGAAACAACACTCTTAGTAGCTATAACAGCCATAATGGTAACCCCAGCACTCATATCAATAGGAAACCCGGTAACACAGGCCACCCTAGGCTTAGCATACGCAATAGTAGCACTCATAGTAGCGGAGCTCCTGGAAGAAGGCTAGATTCTCCAACCAACATCTCCAACCCGCACACCACATCTAACCCTGGCTTCAGAACGGCTCTATTGTGTAGCATGTCCTAGAGTATATACTAGTAAATACATGTGGTTTTTAAGAGTTCACGCTACCTTAGATGGGGGATTGGGGTGTTCGCTGGTAGGCTTCCGGTTTTAATTGTTATACTAGCTCTACTCCTACTAGTCGATTTCACCACTCTAGCCTACTCTATATTCGAGGGCACCTTTCCCAGTGTTGTGGAGAGGGGGGCTCCTACAGCTTATAGGAACTTATACGTCCACGTTCCCATATCTATAGCAGCCTATGTTGTTCTAACAGTGGCTGCTTTAGCAGCCTTGGCTTTCATGATGTCTAGGAGACCTGGCTTCTACGAGTTCGCGGATACAGCTATTAAGCTGGGAGTACCTTTAGGCCTAGCCTCTTTTCTAACAGGCTCTGTATGGGCTTCAGAATCCTGGGGGTCTCTCTGGACTTGGGATCCAAGGCAGGTTAGCATTTTAATCCTCGTCTTAGCATATACTCTCTACTTTGCTGTTAAGGGTAGTGTTAAAGATCCCGATAGGAGGCCTTTGGTATCGTCAGCCTACATATTCGCCGCCTACGCTACCGTTCCTTTAAGCTTCATTATACCTAGGGTTGCTGAAAGCCTTCATCCCACCCCTGAGCAGACCAGGGTTTTGTAGGTGGGGCTCCCGAGCTCTTCGTGATAAGAATAGCCTCTATTGCAGTCCTAGCTTTAATAGCTGTAGTTGCACTCTTCCATGTTAGGAGGTATAATATGGGTTCGAGGGTGGTTACATTAACACCTCTAGTATTAGCTGTAGCGTTAATAGCCTTATCGGGGTTCGGGCTTTTAGAATCAGCAGGGTTGGTAGGCGATGTTGGTAGGGTTGTTGGTGCTAAGGTCGAGGATGGAGTGCTAGTGGTTGAAGTTGATAGAGGTGGGGTTAGGATTAACGGTTACTATACTGGTGAGCCTCCAATAAAGCCTCTCACTGTTACTGTTAACGGGGAGGTGAGGGTTACCCTAGTTGATAACATTATCCTATTCGACTACGACGCCACAAGGGGTGTATTCAGGGAGCTTAGGGTTTTAACGCACCCCGTGGTATATGTTAACACCATAATATACGCCATCCTAGCCTATGTACCCCTAGCACTAATAGCTAGACCTGGGGGTGCTAGGTCTTGAGGTTACGCCTCATAGCACTATCCATAGCCCTCTTCACAGTAGTCTTCATAGCAGGCTACATGGCCTCAACAGCCCAAGGCTACCTGGACGTGTCGGAGCTTAGGAGGGTTAGAGAGGGGAACGTTAACGTATTAGGGGTGATAGAGAGTTATAGTGTTGAAAGAGACTCTCTACTAATAACGTTAACTGGGAGAGATGGATCTAAGGTGCTCTTAGTAGTAAAGGTGGAGCTCTTCATCTCAGCCCACGGGAAACCGCCGGGGCCGTGGATTACAGGTAAGAGTATAGGTGTTAGAGGATACTACGAAGCAGGAGCCTCCAACCCAGGCTACCTGGGGGTGGTTGAGGTTAAAGAGATACTAAGTCCATGTCACGACTCCTACAAAGCGCCTCCAGCGAGAACATAGAGGGTCGGCGAGATCCTCCACACATCACATATCAGCACTCGGCAAAATCCTCATCCCCCTCTAGTGTTCTAGGGTTTCAACCCTAATATTGTATCTACATATTCGAAGGGGTTGAAGGGCTTTAAATCCTGGTAGCCCTGGCCGACCCCCACGTAGAGCACTGGCTTACCCGTTACCTTTGCCACTGATAGTATTGACCCCCCTTTAACGTCAGCGTCAACCTTAGCTACTATAACACCGTCAACCCCCACCTCCTCGTTAAACCTCCTAGCCTGCTCTACTGCATCACCTCCCGTTAGGGCATCAACGACTAGGATTTTGAGGTCGGGTTTGGAGACTCTAACTATCTTCCTCATCTCCCCCATGAGATCGTAGTCTACGTGCATCCTACCTGCAGTATCTATTAGAACCGCGCACAGCCTCCTAGCTCTAGCATACTCTATAGCATCATGTGCTACACTAGCCGGGTCCGATCCATACCTACCCATAACTATTGGGACCCCTAGCCTGGAAGCGTGTATCTCAAGCTGCTCCTGAGCCCCAGCCCTGAAGGTATCAGCTGCAGCTAGCACCGGGGTTATACCGTTCTCTCTAAGCATGTAGGCTACCTTAGCTATCGTAGTTGTCTTACCCACCCCGTTGACTCCGAAGAATACTATCACATAGGGTTCCCCCTTCAAACACTTAGCTTTAACAACCTCGATTATGTCAATAGGCCTCCTGTTAACCAGCTCTAGGAGTTTAACTCTAAGAACATCTAAGACTATGGATTCAACACGAGACCCCCTTTCAACCTTCACCCCTTCTAGACCCCTTCTAACACCCTCTACAATATCCTCTGCAACCTCGTATGCTACATCGGCTGCTATGAGGTCTACTAACATGTTATTTAATAACCCCTCCAGCTCCTCCCTAGATAAACTCCTATACCTTATCCTCTCAACGAGACCTCCTATGGCCCCCTTGAGTAGGTCGAAAACCAAGGAGGGCTAGCCTCTCCCCCTAGCTTGAGCTTGTGCTAGGACCCTCTGTAGAAGAGCCTGGTATTGGTCGTGGAGGCTTGCGAGATTGCCTATAGCCCTTCTAGTCTCCTCAACAGCCTTGTCAAGCCTAGCCCTCCTATCCTCTAAAACCTTCAATGCCTCCTCTAAGCTTGTCCTAGCGTAAACATTTAAACCAAGGTGTACTAGCATCCTATCCTTCTCAACGGGGTTCACCTTTATAGCAACGTTCATGTGAGGATCTAGGTATACTAGGATGGAGCCTTCAACGTTGTTAACGGCCTTCAAGCTATCCATAGCCCTTAACACGCTATCCCTAGCTTGGATCAGCTGTTGTAGGTAGGCTTGTAGAGCGTCGATCTGCTCCTTTAACAACTGGATCTGGGCCGCTAGGGTTCCAAGATCGACGCCCTCCTCTCTACCACCCCTAGATTCTCTAGACAGGAGCGTTCACCTCTCAATCCTATTGAGGCTCGCTAGCTTTAAAACCCTCATATCATCAACTTCCTCTAGAGGAACCTCCCTAACACTAGCAACCCTTATATGCCTTCTCTTAAGCTTATGCCTACTACCAAGCTCTGAATAAACCCTCTCTAGAGCATCACGTGGCTTCAAAGCCCTAACGTAAACCCTAAACTTCCTCCACTCAGGCCTACTATCATGCCCTAAGAGCATCTCGCCCTCAACAAGATACACCTTAACCTCCCCCATCCCCACCACCTAAAGCCATCTGGATCCTCGCAAGCTCAGGGCCTGTGGTATCCTCTCCAACCAAGGCCCCGTTAGAGTTAGCTACCAGACCAGCCCTTATGAATGATACGCCGAAGTTAACGGTACCCTGTACTACTGGGACCTTGAATATCGATGCCAGGGTTTTAACCTCATCCTCGCTAGCCTCAGGGCAGACGAGCCCCCCTCTCCTTGTTACAACAAGTAGAGAGCCTACAACACTCATACCACCTATCGACATCCTGTGAACCTCAACCCCCAGGTTATCCTCTATAACCTTAACAATGTGGGGTTCAAAGTAGGGATATACGATTGCAGCCCTATCATTAGCTACCACCAGGTTGCCTAGAGCGTTCTCAACACTATCTATGATTGCTATGTTAACATCTCTAAGAGACCCCTTCAAGGCACGATACTCATCCTCAGTAATGGTTTTAGGTAGTAGGAGCCCATTACTATTACCTGCTACGAGAACCCCGAGAAGCCTCATATTGAATATTGTGGTCTCGACAACCACATCCACTCCTAAGACCTCCCTTACAATCCTAACCTCCTTCTCCGCTAGCCTAGGAGGTAGTAGGACATATTTATCGGTAGCATGCACATATACTCCAACGTTGGGGTTACCTGATATGTTGAACTTTAAAACCTCGAACTTCCTAGCTCCACTCTCCACAGCTAACCCCTTCTAACCTCAAGCCTGCCAGGCTTAAACTTTGAGGCGGCAAGCCTAACAACTGCAATCCTCCTAGAACCCTCCTCGCCCTTCTCCTCCCTCACATCAACAACAACCTTAACTCTAGCTGGAGGCCTCTCCCTACCCCTACTCCATATATAGTTGTTAACCTCACTCATAACAACTACATCGTCAGCCTTAGTATGCCTAGCCACGAAACCCCTTATGATCCTTACAGCTCTATCAGCTCTATTACTCCTCCTACCCCAATACACCCTCCTAAGCGGTATGACGTAAACCCACCTACCCTCACTAGGCATCCTCTAAGCCCCTCCTAGACCTTAAGCTTGCTAACTCTCCAATGCCTCCTAACAGGGCTAAACCTAACCCTCCTAAGAGTTCTAATCATAATCCATGCTGGTAGAGCCCTATTACTCTTAGCGGCCCTAGCTAGCCTAAGCTTCCTGGCTAGAGGCTTATTCCTAGCCAAACCCCCTCCACCTACTTCCTCTTAAACTGTATCCTATACTCCCTCCTCATCCTCTCATCTAACTCTATGAGAATCCTTTTAACTATATCCTCCTCTACAGGGGGTGTGAGCCTTCCAGAGTTGACGAGCTGTATTATGTAATCTTCTACAGCCCTAGCTACCTCTGGTTTAACGAGCTTCAGATTAGTTAACCTAGCTCTAGCATCGCTGGATAGAATGCTTCTTAGCAAGGCCTCCCTCTGACTCTCAACCTCCTTCCTTCTACGCTCCTCCTCCATCCTCCTCTTAAGCTCCTCTAGCTTGCGAGCTCTAATAGCCTCAACCTCCTCATCAGTATACTCATACTCGCTCAAACCATCTCCCCCAGGTATTAGTAGTAGTGAAACTATAAGTATTTCGCTAACTCAGGTCTAACCTTAACAAGCTCCTCCATAACCTCCCTAGCTGTGGCATCTAGAAGACTCCTACCCTTAGAGCTTAAAACCCTACCCCTCCCCGGCACCTTCTCAACAAGACCTGCCTCCTCAAGCTGTTGTAATATCCTCCTAACAACACTCCCAGAACCCTTCCTCCTATGGGGTGGAGCAGAACCCCTCCTCTGCCTACCACCGTATATGGTCCTAAAGGTCTCAACACCTATGGGCTCACCACTCTTATAAAGCTTCCTGAGGATGGATGCAGCCCTAACATACCACCATTCAGGATCACTAGGAGGCCTCTCCTTGTGAACACCAGTCTTAGCGAAGAAAGCCCACTGCGGAGGCCTAACCTGGCTGTACTCCCTCTTAAGCCTCTCCGCAACCCTCCTGACAAGCAAGTCAGCTGGAACCTCCAAAGCATTAACCAAACAGGCACACCCCCAAACACTATACGTCAAAACCCTTAAAACTCTTACCCCCAAACACACCGAAGCCCACAGGCATCGCCAGGTGTTCCAAGGGGGCACTAAAGCTGGATCCCTAGCAGGCCTAGGAGTGGTATAGGGTGAAGCATTAAATACCCCCCACCTCCAGCCATGACCACAGGGGCCCCACAGCGGAGAAAACAGGGATGCAACAATATAAGACAAAGTGGAGACCAGCGATTGCAAACAATACACTATGACGAGACCCCATAGTGTAGAATCCATTACATGGAGTTGAAAGTAGAAGGGAGAGAGCCTCTTTACAGATCCTCCTCTTAGAGCATGATCGGAGATACCCTCCTGCATCTGTTGCGAAGACATCTGTCAAAACGTTGACCACGATCTTTCAATAGATCTTAGGAACTTGACAATGTCTTTCACGTTTTAAAAGGATCAACCTCATCCCACTTTTACGACAACACCTTTCCCATCTATTATGAAAGTGACTCTTCTCGTTCTGCCCGTGACCCCTCTGACGCAGAGTGCGTCTACAAGTTTACCCTCAAGATCTAAGAGCAGGATAAATGGGAGGCCATACTTCTCCGAGAACCTCTTAAGATCACCGATATCGTCTTTTCAGACTCCCATGATCACAGCGTTTAATGAGGCTATCTCGTTATAAACATCTCTAAAGCCCATAACCTATATTGCGCATCCTTTTGTCACGGCTTTCGAAATAGAAGTATAGCACGACACGAGGGGAAGAAGATTCTCAGAGTTTGAGAAAGAAGTTGAGAATGGAGGGGTCAAACTAAACACGTGCATAACATGTGGAGAGCCTACAAGTCTCCGGAGAAGAATATGTTTCTAATATGAAAAGCTCTCTAATAGACATCTTCTATCTAAGTATAACCAAGTTATAATTAATATGAAACTTTATAAGCTTTGAAAGGATATTCTTTCAAACCGGAGGTGGTGGTAGCGTGAGCGACTTATCTCCACTGCTATATCTCTCAGCTCTGGGAGTATACTTCCATGCGATATTCGTCTCTCTGACGTTAGGTCTACCACTGGTTATACTGTTTCTCCTAATACGGTATGCTAGAAGCAATGATCCTGTTTACCTGAGTGGCGTGAGGAAAGTCACTGCGGTCTTGGCAGTGAATTTTGCTTTAGGAGCTGTCGCAGGAACTTTGGTGGAGTTCGGTCTTATCCAGGTATGGCCTGGGACTATCCTTGTTATAGCGAGTTTTGCTCTGGCACCGCTGGCTCTAGAGCTTATAGCATTTACGATGGAGATCGTCCTTCTAGTACTCTTCATAGTGACTTTGGGGAGGATAAGAGCCTTATACAGCATAATAATAATAGTCTTATACTGGGCTTTCGCGTTATTCTCAGGGGTTTTGATAACAGCGGTAAACAGCTGGCTAATGGCTCCATGGGGTACTGGAGGGGTTGCTCAAGCTCTATACCCGTTCATGCCCGCCTACGGACCTCTATATGCAGATGCTGCCAAGCTCGTTGCTCTAAAAATAGTTCTTTTAGCAAGCGGATCACCTTTACAGGAAGTTCTTCAGGTGCCTGAGGCTTCTAGTGAAATAGGCATTATATTGACGGACCCCATGATAGCCTTTTCAAATCCATATGCTCTAGTATCTATACTACACAATCTTACTGCAGCAATCATAATAGGATCTGGAGTGGCCTTGGCTGCGTGGGGGTACAGATATTATAAGAGTGGCGACAGGAGATATCTTCAGCTGATAAAAGCATTCGCTATACCACTATTCATACTCATTCTTATACAGCCAACTGTCTTCGGTCATTTCATGGGCACGATGGTCGTGCAGCATAATCCGACTAAGTTCGCTCTCATGGAGGGTGCTGAAAAAACTTTCTACAACCCTCTTATAGCGTTTCTAGCCTATGGAGATCCCAGTCATCCAATAGTAGGATTCGATCAATTCTACGCACAATGTGATTCTATGAAAAACGTTGCTTTAAAAGATCTAGCATCCTCATTGGGGCTGTCGAAAGACTATATTCTGGATCTCTCGAGCAAACTCGGGATCAGTATAGACCCGAAGAAGCTTGATCAGGTTCTCGACACCAGCGTTGCAGATGTATGTAGAAGTGATCTTGACGCAGCACTGTCTAGAATGAGTCTCATCCACTACAGCTACTTTACAAAGATAGCGTTTGGAATAGTGGCTTTCATGTCCGCTATAGCAATTATGTCTATCCTATACGATGTGCCTGTTCTTACAAGGTTGACGAGGGGGATCTTAAGAATCAATAGTGGAGACTCTGAGAGGAGATGGATCTTCATCCTCGCATCGTTGATACTATTAGGAGCAGTAATGTCATCTGCACTAGGATGGCTTGTCAGAGAGGTGGGTAGAAAGCCTTGGACAGTCTATGGACTTGTATACCCGAGTGAGGTGGTTTCAGTATCTCCAATAGCGCATCAGACCTCCTTTGTATTGATTGCGGCATTCATCGTTCTCGCAGTGAATCTAGCAGGTCTCCTCGCCATGTACATAGTGGCGACTAGGGAGTTCAAATTCCTAGACCTTCTTAAGAAAGGTCTCGGAGTCGGAGAGTGAGAAAGAAAATGGATCTTTCCGCAGTCCCCTCGGGAGTTCTCGTAGGCCTCCTAATCTTACAGCTATCGGTAGCAATACATGTAGTGTTCGTCACCATAACACTTGGAGTAGGCGTCATCACAGCTCTATATAGAACGTTGGCAGTGAGAAGGTCGGATCCTTTTGCGGAAGCCTTGGCTAGGAGAAGCTCTAAGGTCTTGATAGTCTCAGAGCTGTTCTCAGGGGTCTGGGGCACTATAATCACGGTCGTCTTGGCAGGCTTCTTCCCAGGCCTAGTGGCTCTTTCAACAAACCTGTTGTTTACCCCCATAGCAATAGCAGTAGCAAGCATCTTAATAAGGATCCCATCGATAGCAATCTTCTGGTACACATGGGGGAGGATAAGGCCTGAGACACACGTGTTGATAGGCTGGGTCATGGCTTTATCGGGATTCGGGGTCCCATTAGGCTTCAGAGCATTATTCTCAGAGATAACACATCCACACGCCGTAGGCCTCTATTTAAGTGGCGGACATGTGGGTCTTCTGACAGCATATTCTAACCCATTATTCTGGACACTATATCTCCACACAGTTCTAGCGACAATATCTCTAGGAGGATTTATGATAGCTTCTCTGGAGACTTTAACAAAGAATGTTCGAGGAGTCTCTATAGGAGTCAGTTTCGGCCTAATATTCCTTGTAGCACAGCTTCTTGCAGGACCCCTCTACTGGCTTTCTCTCCGCTACTACTCCCCATACGTGTATCAGAACGTGACGCTCGGAAGTTTCATGCCGTTATTCGCTGTTAAGACGATCTTGGTGGTGATACTATTGATCGTCTCAGCATACACATGGATTCTAACATCTAAATTCAATACGATACCCAGACTAACATGGAGCCTTGGGCCTATTGCAACCGCAATAGTTTTCATAGGAGAGATTCTTAATGACAGCTCTAGATACCCATACATGGTCGTCACAGGAGACACGGGGATCTCTCCAGTAGCTTTTTCAAACTTCTACATGGAAATACCACTACCGGTTATATACATCATATTAGGATTCCTGGTAATTTCAATAATAGTGTTCAGCGTAGCAGCATACTATGCCCTTGTCAAGAGGTTCGTACAAGAGATCCCTGAGGAGATAGAAGTACAGTAAAGCTTTTAAATAAACAACTCCCCCCTTAATATCCTTTTTTAAATAATTTCCCCCGCCGAGCTTCTCATGAGCTCTTGTAAGTAGCTACAGTCATCCTAGCAAATTCTACTGCATTAAGCCTAGGCTTCTCTCCTAAGCCGGCTACACCAAGCAACGTCAAAGCCTCTCTGTGTAGGCAGCCACCTCCTCTTACACTTCCAACTTCTAGACTTTGGTAAGGTGGCTAAGCTGTCTGAGAAGAAACTGAATATCCTACGACATGGAGTTGAGAGAAGTCTTCACCCCCTAAAGTACTCCTTTTCCACGACCTTGAATCCATTGCATGGAGTTGAAAGTCTTAGATCTCCCTTATCTTCTGCATTACCGTTAGTAGTGCTTCTACTGTTGAGACCTTCCCCTCCTTGCATATTGTGTAGTTTATCTGATAGGGTTAGAACGAGGTATGGTGATGC
>JAJHQN010000083.1 GCA_020833325.1 Desulfurococcaceae archaeon
AAAGGAATTGAAACACAGCTCTCAAACATAATAAGAAACCTAGCGGACTGCGCTAGGCTCACAGCAACACCCTGCCCGTGAGGGTTAAACCATCCTCCTTAAAGGAATCCTTTAATACTACCTTTAAAGATCTCCAGGGGCCCCATATAACTCTAGTTTAAATAGACCAATAATGTTTAATAGCCTTGAAACACACTAACACCCCATGGCTGAGGTGCCTGGAGATGGCTAAGCTACCGGCAGTAAAGGTAAAGGACCCATCAACAGGTAAGGAGGTTGAACTAGCACCAGTTAAAGCATGGAAGCTATCACCTAAAGGTAGGAAAGGCGTTAAAATAGGTCTATTCAAGAGCCCCGAGACAGGTAAGTACTTTAGAGCAAAACTACCGGACGACTACCCGATCTAGATGGGTAACACAATCCACAAACTAGAAACACCCCTTTTTACCCTTCTCCCTTCTTCTCTCAACACCGGTAACACTCTAGTTGTACGAAGCATTCCCCATAAATAGTTGTAGAAGTCAAATCCTAGAGGGGGTTGGGGTTGGGGAAGCCTATTGGTAGGTCTCTTGAGAGGATTGTGGATTTTGAGGTTAAAAAGTTGCTCTCCGATCTAAGCTGGGTTGAGTATAGGCTTGCTCTCCTAGGTGGTAGTGAGGAGGATGAGATAGAGCGTAGGCTTTTAAACGTGCTTAGGAGGAATATAGTTAGGGATTTGGAGCTCCTCCTATCCTATAAGGGTAGGAGGTCTGAGGAGGCCCAAGCTTCTTAGATGTTCTAAAGTGTTAAATTAAAAACTTTTAAATACTACTAGTTTAAACTGGGAGTTTGTAACGGGGGTAGTAGACTATGGTATCCAGGCAGAAAGCCCTTAGTAGGGAGTTGGGGGAGAGGCTTAGAAAGCTAGTTCTCGATAAGTATAGTGAGATGCAGGAGGTCACAGAGGTGGGAGATATAAAGGTTGCTGTAGCCCTCGTAGACGATGATATAGAGAAGCTGGTACTCCTAGTACTAGAGGAGGCTAAGCAACCCCTATCATGGAGGGATCTAAAGGCCATATTCGGGGGCATAGTGGGGGAGGATAGGCTTAGAAGGATACTCGGAGCCCTTAAAGCCAAGAACGAGGTTGCAGAGCTCTCCCACACTAGATTCTCCCTACCAGAGTACGTCCCCCTAAGTGAGATTAACAGGGTTAAAAACCCGGGTATTATAAGTAAGATCCTAGAGCTAAAGAAGGGGGAGACTCAGTAGGCCATGGTTAGAGCGAAGGCCACGAGGAGAGGGCATATAGCATTCCTGGAGACAGAGCTAGGTCAGAAGGCTGTAGTACCCTGGGATGAGCTTTGCAACATAGCTAGGATGCTGAGGTTAAGGATAGAGGTTGAAGGTGTGGAACTTAAATGCGAAGATGTTAGAACCCACATTAGACCTGGTTCCAGTACTTAAGCTAAGGATAACGGTGTACGTCCACCTCCTATACTCGCTAGCCTGTTATTAAGAAATTTAAGGTAAGCTTCCACCCTAGGTCTAGCTAGGGGCTTGCTCATGGCCGTTTGGAGCGTGCTCGCCCTACTCAGGGAGAATCCCGAGGAGCTTAAGAGGCATGTGGCTAAGAGGCTTATGGACCCCCGTGTTGTCGACGAGGCTCTAGCCCTTGATATTGAGTGGAGGAGGCTTCAGGTTGAGATTAACGAGTTGAGGCATAGGCATAATGTTATAACTAGGGGTATTGCGAGAGCTTCCAGCGAGGATGAGAGGGTTAGGTTGCGTGAGGAGGCTAAGGAGCTCTTGAGGAGGCTTGAGGTTTTAGAGGCTAGGTTTAACGATGTAGACTCTAGGAGATCTCAGGTTCTACTCTCCCTACCCAACCTCGTTGACGACGACGTGCCTGTTGGGGATGAGAGTGCTAGTGTGCCTATAGAGTTTTGGGGTAAACCTAGGGTTTGGACAGGCTACATTGACCAGTTTAGGGAGCAGACTGAGAGGTACGGGTTTAAGGTTGAATACGAGCTCATAGACTGGAAGCCTATAGGGCATGCTGATATGCTTGAAGAGGTTCTAGGCCTTGGAGATACGAGGAAGGCCGGTGAGGTTGCAGGCTCTAGGTTCTACTACCTCTTCGACGACCTAGTATGGCTTGACTTCGCCCTGCTCCTCTACGCAATGGACAGGCTTACATCGAAAGGCTACAGGCTCGTCACACCACCATACATGCTGAGATACAATGTCATGGCGGGCGTCGTAGACCTAGGGGCCTTCAAGGACGCAATATACAAGGTTGAAGGCGAAGACCTATACCTAATAGCTACCTCAGAGCACTCACTAGCAGCACTATACTATAACGAGGAGATATACGATGACGAGCTCCCAATAAAACTCGTAGGCGTAAGCCCCTGCTTCAGGAAGGAGGCTGGAGCGGGTAGCAGGGATCTTAAAGGCATATTCAGAGTACACCAGTTCCATAAAATCGAGCAATTCGTATTCTCAAAACCTGAGGATAGCAGGAGGATGCATGAGGAGATCATAAACAACGCTAAGGAGCTCTTCCAAGAACTAGGGTTACCCTATAGGGTTGTTAACATAGCATCAGGAGACCTAGGAGCCCCGGCAACGAAGAAGTACGATCTAGAAGTCTGGATGCCAGCACAGGGCAAGTACAGGGAGATGGTTAGTGCGAGCAACTGTACAGATTGGCAGTCGTACAGGCTAGGCATTAAGATGATAAGGAGGAAGGGGATGATAAGAGAGTACGTACACACACTCAACAGCACAGCAATAGCCTCAACGAGAACTATAACAGCAATACTGGAAAACTACCAGGAACCAGATGGCACAGTACTAATACCAAAAGTACTCAGAAAATACCTAGAACCCTTCGAGAAAGCACCAAAAGAGTACATAAAACCTAGGAGGAAGGAAGGAGAAGTTAGGACCTAAACCCCTAGGGAGGAGGGCCCCGAGGAGGCGAGTATTGAGATGTATTAATCTAAGCATATAACTCTTGAAACACCACCACCAACTATGGGGTTGGGTATGCAGAATGTTGTTTTAAACGAAGATAATGTTAAGATTAGCGGTGATGAGAGTTTAGTGAAGGCCGTTATAGAGGCTCTAAGGGAGGTCTACGACCCCGAGATCCCGGTTAACATATACGATCTCGGCCTTGTGTATGAGATTCACGCTTCTAAGACCGAGGATGGGAGGCCTCTTGTGAAAGTGCTTATGACGGTAACAGCTATAGGGTGCCCTGTGATAGGCCCTCTGGCTGTGTACGTGGAGGAGGCTGTAAGGGATAAGATTCCAGGTGTTGAGGTTGAAGTTGATATAACATTCGACCCTCCGTGGACACCTGAAAGGATTACCAGGGAGGGTAGGGAGTTGTTTAAGGCCATGTACGGCTATGATGTGGTGGAGCAGTGGATTGAAGCTTACAGGGAGAGGGGTTAAGAGGTTCTCTAAGGCTTTATAACAATCCTCCCCGTAGACCTCCCCGACTCTAGGATCCTATGAGCTTCCCTAACCTCCCCGACTTCCAAGCCTATGGTTTTATAGAAGGGCTTAACCCTACCACTTCTAATGAGCTCCACGGCCTCCCCTAGCTCTCTAAGAGTTGAGTTTAAAACCCCTAGTACTTTAACCTCCTTTAGTATAATAAGGCCTAGGAGTAGTTGTTGTGGTTTCGGATCCACGTTTCCAATTAGCATAATCCTACCACCCCTATTAACAGCTCTAATACTCTGCTCCAACGTAGGCCCCCCTACAGTTTCAATAACTATATCTGGTCCGCGCCCATCAGTAACCCTTCTAGCCTCCTCTGCAAACCTATCCCTATACACTATAACACTATCAGCCCCCATCTTCTCAACCAACCTAGCCTTATCCTCGCTCCTAGTTACAGCTACAACCCTTAACCCCAAAGCCTTACCCACTTGTACAGCGTGCAACCCAACCCCTCCCGACGCACCTGTAACAAGAACGTACTCCCCCTCCCTAACCCCCCCAAGGGTCTTATAGGCTCTAATAAGAGTTCCTATAACGCATGCAGAGAAACTATAAGCCTCAGGCCCGGCCTCCCCCGGATCGCCTATCCTAGTTAAGACCCAGTAGGGGAGTTTAACGTACTCAGCATAACATCCATTAACATCCTCCCCAACCCACCTATTACCCCTACACGTATTCTCCCTCCCCAACCCACACTCAGGATCCCCGGGGTTGAAAATGTATATGAGGGAGGCTGCAAGATCACCTCTACTAAACCCTCTCACAGAACCCCCCATCTCGACAACAAACCCTGAAACCTCGTGGCCGGGGATTACAGGGATCCTGGCTTTCATAAAACCCCTCCTGACAATGGT
This sequence comes from Desulfurococcaceae archaeon, assembly GCA_020833325.1. Classification (GTDB taxonomy): domain Archaea; phylum Thermoproteota; class Thermoprotei_A; order Sulfolobales; family Acidilobaceae; genus DSZV01. The sequence goes on from JAJHQN010000083.1 coordinate 4,356, forward strand.
ATCCCTATAGCAGATGCCGCAACCTGCAACCTTCAATAGAACTTCCTCATCGCCAACCGTGGGAGCCTCAACATCCTCCTCCACAAGGACATCAACATCGCCGAAACCCTTCAACACTATAGCCTTCAACCTAGACCACCGTCTTAGTAGGTGGTCTTCTAGAGTTTAAAACATGCGGGGAGCTCTTGTTGAAGTTGTTAAAGCTATTTAGGCTTAAACTAAACTAGATTAGTTGGTGTGGTGGCCCGCGTATTATGGAGGATGGTGAGGAGGATTCAGGAGATAGTAGTCTGCTAGTGAGGAGGGCCTTATCTAGGGACGCCCGGAACATATACATGATACACCTTAAGAGCCTAGCTGGCGTCGATAGGGAGGATGTAAACTGGTTTAGAGAACTGCTAAGAGTTAGATCTAGGAGGGTTAAGGCTCTCGTAGCAGAGGTTGCCGGAGAGGTTGTAGGTTTCACGATAGCGTATAAGAGTAGGGGTAGAGCTTACATAGACTACCTAGCTGTAGACCCGAAGTTTAGAGGTTTAGGAGTTGGTAGTAGGCTGCTCAAGGAGCTTGAAACACTCCTAGCCGAGGAGGGCGTAGAGGAGGTGGGTTTAAGTGTTAAGAGCAACAACCTAGCAGCTCTACAATTCTATGTTAGGAACGGGTATGTTGTGAAAGGGGTTGTACTAGTGCTTTCAGCAAAGGTGAACGATATTGTTAACGGCTCCCTAGATGGCTACAGATTTGAGGTTATAAGGGGTAACGTTGGACGGCTTAAAGCTAAGGTAATACATACAACGTGGTGGAGCTCTGTAACAGAGGAGGCTGATAGGATGGTCTATGAGAGGCTTAGAGATGAGTACACACTCCTACTATACAGGAGCTCCAGACTCAGAGGTTTAGCTGAGTTCTCGCCAAGGAAGGTTATGAACGTAGACTACATAGCAGTATCCTATAGTAAGCCTAGGGAGGCCCTCAAAGCACTCATAAGAGCTTTGAAGGAGGAGGCTTTGAAGGGGGGTGTTGAGGAGATTGTAGTTCACGTTGATGGAAGTAAGAACAGCTTGTTAAACTCACTACTAGAGCTTAACTTTAAAACTGTGAGAGCGGAGTACAGGCTGTCTAAGAGGCT
>JAJHQN010000014.1 GCA_020833325.1 Desulfurococcaceae archaeon
GAGCTCGTAAGCGAAGCTCCCCTAGAGCCTTCTAGAGAGGTCCCCCTTAACGTTAACGTGCTAGATGTTAGGGAAATTGTCTCCAGTTTGATTAAGTTTATTGGTAGTAGTGGGCAACCTGGAATTTTCAACCCCCTTGGCTGGAAACCTATAGCTCCCTTACTCTTAGAAGGTGGTCTTAGTTTAAGTGGATGTATTAGAGTTGATGATACCACCGCTACACCCATAGACCTGGAACCGCTACACAGCGGGCTTATAGCCTCCTGCCCTAAGCCCCCCGTAACCCCTGGGAGAGCAAAGATAAAACTAGGAGTTTTCAACGTCAACGTTGAAGGTGACTTCGCTAAAACAGGCTTTCTAACCTTAGTTAAAGGTGGGGGTTACGCCTTGGCATCGCTTCCAGGAGCTCTCACAATGAAAGCTGATGGGAGTATGGAGGTTACCGTAGAACATCCATACAGAGACTACAATGTTAGCTTAATGCACATACTCTCCTTTTATAAGTTTAAAGGAGACGGGCTATTCCGAGGAGTCTCAGCTGTAATAGAAGGACCTAGAGGATCTCTAGCTGTAGCCTCACCTAGAACCTTCGAGATCACAGCCTACAAGGGTTTTGTAACGTTAAGGTTTGAGGGAGAACTCTCTCTAGCCCCTGGAGGCTATGTTGAGGCCTCCAGGCTCCTCATCGAGAGAGCCGTTAGATGGAGCGTTCACGAGACCCCCTCAAGTCCTTTAGGACATGTTAGAAGCTATAGAGTGCAACCCATACTCACATCTTTTGAAGGAGAGGTGGCTAGGTTCGCGGTGGTAAACCCTACGATGGCCGATGGGGTCTTCGAGGTTAAAACCTACTACCCACTCCTAGAAGCTAGGTTTTCAACGCTAGGAGGCTGGGTTGAGATGAGGGTGTTAAGAGACTCCATTACAATCCCCTCTCCTAGAGGATATTGTGGGCTGGTTGAGGTTAAGATTGGGAGGGCTCCTCTAGTGTCTAGGTGAGCTTAACGCTAGTGGTATGTTTTTCTCGAAAGGCCTCTCCACGACTCCCACCTCGGTTATAAAAGCTGTTATGAGCTCAGGTGGGGTTACATCAAATGAGGGGTTGTACACGTCTACATCCTCTAGAGTTAGGTATGTTTTCCCCATAACAGTTCTAACCTCCTCTGAGCTTCTCACCTCAATAACTATCTCTCTCGGATCCCAGCTCCTCTGAATGGTGCTTGTGGGGGCTACAACGTAGAAGGGTTTACCTGCATGCTTAGCTGCTAAGGCTACCTGTAGTGTTCCAATCTTGTTTGCAGTATGCCCAGTCAATATTATCCTATCTGCTCCAACGAGGACTAGATCCGCCATACCCTCTAGTAGTGTTAGAGCTACAGCGCTATCTACTATTAGTTTTACAGGTATACCTTCCTTCCTAAGCTCCCAAACGTTAAGCCTAGCTCCTTGGAGTAAGGGTCTAGTCTCAGTTGTTATAACTCTAACCCTTTTACCCTCATACCAAGCGTATCTCACAACACCTAGGGCTGTACCGAAACCAGCTGTAGCTAGGGCTCCTGTATTACAATGCGTTAGGATAGCCTGCCCGTCCTCCACCAGCTTAGAACCAACCCTTCCTATCTCAACGTTAGTCTTAATATCCTCAACATATATCTTCAAAGCCTCCTCCAAAACACTGTTAACAACCCTATCCACACCACCCCTAGAGGCCTCCTCATAAGCTCTCCTCATAACCCTATCAAGAGCCCAGAATAAGTTAAAAGCCGTAGGCCTCGTTGAAGCTAAAACTCTCCTAGCAACCTCTAGATCCTCAATGAGAGCTTCTACACTTGAAGATTTACTCTCCAAGGCAGCAAGGGCTAATCCGAAGGCTGCACTAACACCTATAGCCGGAGCACCTCTAATCTCCATACCCTTTATGGCCTCAGCAACCCTCCTATACTCTCTAGTCCTCCTATAAACCTCCTCGAACGGGATAAGCCTAGTGTCAAGCCACACGAACTCCATGCTCTCAAGGTCAAAGTATAAAGGCTTAATCCTCAAAAACCTCTCCAAACTCCTAAGCTCCGCAACAACATCCCTCAAAAGCCTACACCAGATCTACGCATACCATGAAACAGTTAAATAACTAAGAAAGTATAAGACCTCATCTCCATACTTAAAGAGACAATCTCCCCACCAGTAGACCTCAATCAGTTAAGGAACACTACCTAACCATGACCCCTCCCCGCCTTTAAAGGGCGGGGTTTCGAACCTCTAGGTCTAGGGTGTTTTACCCCTCCGGTTGGGGATTAATGGTTTAACACCATTATGTGTTACAAGGTAGCTTTCAATATTCCTCATTCCCCTTATCTCATATCCTATTCTTCTTGCTATATTTAGTGCTGCGTTTACATCAGCGTTTATCTTTCCCCCAGCCGTATTGCAGATGTATAGTCCTCTGTGAACTCTCTCTTCTCGTGTACCTCACAGCATATTGAGCATTCTTTGCTTGTGTAGTGCTCTGGTACGATTTCAACCTCTATACCATACCCTCTGAACGCTATAACCCTTGAGAGTACCCAGTGTCTCCACAGTAGCTCACAGAGCTCGCTAACCTCTCCTCTGCCCTTTAAAGAGCTAAGGAAGAGGCCGTTGGAATCCTGGCCTTCGAGGAGTTCACGTTATACTATTCACCGCTCTAGCCTCATAGTATGTTATTACCCCATACCTATCAACTATGGCTATTACAGGCTCGTAGCCAGACGACATAGATGATCTACTCCACTCAGCTAGGTCCTCTAACGTCATTAGGACACCCTCCTCTAAGACTAGTATCTCTGTTCTCCTCGATCCAATGTTTAATATCAGAGTGCCAGGTCTGGTTCCCAGCTTAGCCTTCCTACCCTTCTTCCTTAAGTCATGGTATACCATGAAAAGTGATAGTTTTATATTAAACTTCCTAGCATACTTAAGAGCCTCCTCCCACCCCGTCTTCCCCTCAATTGCAATTCTACGAGTTGCTAGGAGATGTAACGCTTCTAGGAGCTCAACATTACCCCTGAGGTCAGCAACCCCTATTCTCACCAAATTAGCACAAAACTCTTGATCTAAACACTTCTCGATAACCACCTTACCCTCATCTGTTACCTTAAGGTGGGCTTTAACCTCTACAATCACATGGATCCCTAAGTATATTGAGGGGATCACAGCTAAAAAGCTAGATTAAAGGCTTTCAACCCTAAGGTGGGGAGCTAAGTATGCCAACCACCTGGTTTATTGAAGTAGCCCCATAAGCCTTCTGGTAGCACTACGTTCTAAACTCTCAATCCTGCTAAAAGGCATCTCTCCAGTAAATGGTAGCTCTTCCTTAAAGAGCCCCCGCCTTTATGATGTTAAAGCTTGGCAAACCTCGCCTTTTCAAGGCAGGAATGGAGAGATTTAAGTCTGAGTTAACCTTTTGAAAGACTGAGAGGAGCCGGTGTGATAAGGGGGATCAGATGGACCCACCGGGGCCGGAGGCCTCCGCCAGCTGAGAGACGCGATGCTCCTAGGATGGGGATCCAAATGGAGGGATGAGGAGTGTGCTTTCAAGGCGGAGATCCGGCAAACCACTTGAGGGGGCCTAGAGGTCTCCCAGGGTGCGGGGAGGAGGTCATTAGATTTGTCCTGGGAGGCTCTATTAAGCCTGTTTTACGTGTTTGTAGTAGGAATTAGAGTGGAACTAGTACTACCATGCCGTCCATGAGGTATCTGTAGAGCTTTCTTACATTTGATTCCCTTATTTTAACGATTTTAGCTACCACGTTCTGGTTGACGTTGTCGTGGCCGTGTAGTCTAGCTACTAGGTATACTGCGGCGGCTGCTATTGTTTCAGGTCTTTTACCGTAGAGGTTTTTGCCGTTCTTCTGGGTAGCTCTTATAAACTCCATGGCATCTCTTCTAACCTCGTCCCCTAGTTTTAGCTCGGATACGATCTTAGCAACGTATGTTTCAACCCTACTTAGGAGCCTCTCTTGGCCTCCTCTACCGTATATTGTTTTAGCGAACTCCGCTAGAACCCCCTTCTCGTGTAGTTTGTTCTTAGCCTCCCATACGCACATGTGATCTACTTCTAGGAGCTCTAAAACCTCGTTCTGAGCTATATCCAGATTATACCTCTCAATGACCTTTAGAGTTGCAGCTGCTACCAAGCATCTCCTCTCCCTATCGCCATTAACCTTCTCCCTAGCCAGGAATCTCTGGAGTATGAAGCCTACATCCTCTCTGGCAGCTTTAGGTAGTTCAAGCTTACTAGCAACATCGTTAGCATATTGTAAAACTACTACCCTACATACATCTCTCTTAGCAACCCTAGCCCCTCTAATCCCCTTAACCAGACTACTAGCTCTCTTAAGAGGGTTAGAGGGCTTCCTAGGCTCTATACTTACACTAATACCCATATCATGCTGGGTGTACGTTATAGGGCTACCGACCCTAGGACCGCTTCTAGGCTCCTCCTTGAAAAACCTCTCAGGCTCATCGGATATAAGGTTTTCCCCTAAAACCTCACCTGTAACGGTACATACCTTATAACCCTCAGGTGTGGTAACCACCTCTCCAGGGCACTCACGCGAGGGGATGTCCTGGAAGAGCTCTACATCCCAATCCTCCAAAGCGTCTCACCTACCTCTCCTCACAGCCCCCCGGTGGCTCCTAGGGGATCTCAGCTCATAAAGTACATCCAAGCCTATGGGGATCTCGTTAAGCGAACTCCTCTCGTGAACCCTAACTACAGCATGGGGTCTCTCAACGTTACCGATAACATCTACAACTACCCCAAGCTCCCTGTATGCACCACTATCATCGCGGAAGTAGACCTTAGAGCCTAACGGTATAGGCTTCCTCCTATCCATAGAAACCACAATCAACCCCATAGGGGCTACCGACCTAACGATGCCGAGATACCTCTTCTCAGAACCATATCTGCCCATGTGGAGCCACCGGGAAGCCGTATAACACTAGTCCAAACCCGCTTTTAAAGGTATAAGCCTCCAGTATATAAAACTTTAAAGATTTAAGGCCTAGAGTAGCGGGCTAACCCTCCCCCCTCATCCTCGGGAGGCTCTATAGCATTCAAGTAGTTTGCCGGTTCTCCGGCGAGAATCACACCTCCCATCCCACTTCCAGATCCCCGGGCTTGGGGTATCACATTTCAGCTAGGAGAGAGCTTGTAGCTTAGGGGGTAGCAATCTCCTAGGAGCTGGGTGTGCGCGCGTTGTCAGGAGTTTAAGTGTAGCCGTAGCATTCTCGCAACTAGCTCGGCTTCGGGGGGCTTCAGGTTTTCCTTTCTTAGTGTAAGTGTAGTATTTTTAGTGTGGTCATTACAAGGGCTTGTGTTAGGAGTGGGTATAGGGGTGATATTAGCCATCCTCTTTGTAGTATTGAGGCTGGAAGTGCTACCAGGGGGGATGTTATTGCTATCAGCCAGATTATGTATGTTATTGAGGTGGGGTCTACCATGCTTATATTGCTTGTTTCAACAGCGTTCTTGAGCAAGTCCAGCCCGTATATTGCTATGGGTATAGATATGGCTGAGAGCACAGCTAGTATTGTTGCCTGGAGTGAGGCCGACTTAGCGTGTCTTTGAGCCTCTTCCACTAATGATAGGATCTGGTTTAACGCCTCTCCGATGCCCATGGTACCCGCTATCTTCGACGCTGAAATTATAGTTTTAACAATCCCGCTAGCTACCCTCTCAGCTTTAGCGAGCCTCTCCTCCGGTATGAGCCCCAGTCTTGCCTCCTCGACCGCTAGCCTTAGCTCTTTCATGGCTGTTGAGCTAAGCCTTCTAAACCCCAGGGCTATAGCCTCCACTACTATGGTCATACCTAGTAGGTACGCTAAGCCAGCTTCAAGTGAGACCTTGAAGTTGATTATGATAGCTATAAATGGAACGGTTATTGTTAAGAGTAGCTCGAAGTAGGATAGCCTATACTCTCCTATGGTGGGTCTAGTTGCCAGCATGGCTAAGGCCCCGGCTGGAGCTACAACAGCTGGGATAGTCACTAGGAGCACCGGGTAACCTCCGCCTAGGAGGACTAGGGGGGCTAATGCTGCCATTGACACGACGGCTGCAACCACGCCTTCCGCCACAACTCTTCCAAACTCTATATGAGATCTCCACTGATCCCTTATAGAGTCCATTGCATGTTTGAAGAGTATGAGTGTAAGTTGACCCCTTGAAACCCCCAATGTTTGAGCATTAATATAATCCCTTAGAACCTCGCTTAAACCCCTGGAGGGGGTTGTCTCGGCAAGCTTCTTTAAAGCAGTTAGAGGGTCGTAACCTAGGTTTAACAGGAATCTAAGTCTTGAAGCTTCAAACTTAGTCCAGAAGTAGCCCTCACCTTTAAGCATAGCTATGAGATCTGCTATGTTAATAGGGGTTCTAGTGTAGGGAATGAGATATGCTAACACTGCTGGGAGCTCCTTATCAACCCCAGAACCTAGGATAACCCTCCAGACTGTTGGCATGGTATAAGAGAGGAGTAGGGGGGCTAGGGGGAGTGCGAGCACAATGGGGCCCTCAAGCCCCTTTAAGAGTAGGAGAGGTGCTAGGATTGTTAGCACTATAGCTAGGGATAGGGAAGCTTTAAACATTAATCTAAAGAACCTACTGGGCTCCGGTCCGTAGAGCTCTGGATCCCAGAGCCTGTATAAGTGTAGATCAACATATGCACCAAGTTCAGCCAAAGCCCTTAAATACCCCTTCACGGCCTTAGAACCTCCCCGTACTCTGTTAAATAGAACCTTGTTACAGCTTTGTAGAAATTATCCGGGTCGACCCCAGCGAGTTTTTCCAGGAGCTCGGCCCTCCTCTCAAGCTCCTTATCCAGCTCTCCATGGGGAATTCCCAGCTTAATCCACGCCTCCTCAAGCCTACTACTAGTCTTTACAACCTCAGATGGGCTGTTGGGGTTGAAGGAGTCGTCGTGCGGGTTCAGCTTAAACACTGTAACCAAGTCTTCGTCCTGCACCTCTGTTATACTGTAAACCCTCCTCCTAACTTTACCTCCATACACTGGTACTCTTCTCACGTGGACTATGGATGTTATTAGTTTTAGGAATAATTGTGGTAAGCTTATAGGCTCCATCTGTAACCTAAGTATGGCAGCCTCGGGGCTGTCAGCGTGGAACGTGGTCATAGAGCCGTGGCCTAGTGCAGCAGCTTGAGCTAGTAGTCTAGCCTCCCTCCCCCTAACCTCCCCTACTATAACATACTCAGCTCTCCTCCTCAAAGCAAACTTAAGTAAATCCTCTAACCCTATCTCCGTTAGAGACTCGCCAGGTATTGAAACCCTGGTTATAAGGGAGTCCCAGTGTGGATTTGATAGGCGGAGCTCAGGGGTATCCTCTATGGTTACAACTCTGTAGTAGGGTGGTATGAGGCCTGTGAGTGCTTGGAGTAACGTTGTCTTCCCAGCACCCATACTACCTATTATCACTATGAAAGCCTGAGCTTCAACTAGGATCCAAAGGTAGGCGGCCATAAGTGGGGAGAGGGTCCTAGAAGCTATCATATCTGCTAGTGTAACGGGCTTCTCAGGGTACTTCCTTATAACAAAGCTACTACCAAACCTAGAAACCTCCCTCATGAAGGTTACAGCAACCCTATAACCCTCACCTGTCAACCCCTCAGCGTAAGGTGCAAGGAGGCTAACTACCCTACCAGACTTCCTTGAAAGCTGTAGAACAAGAGAATCCACCGTGGCTGGGTCAAGCTTCAAATCAACATCAACCCACCTAGCCGGGACAAGTCTGTGGATGACGGACACACTAGAATGATACCCCTCCAAGGCCACCTCCTCGATATTACCATCAATCATAAGAGGATATAATGGGCCGTAGCCGCTTAAAGACCTCTCAACATGATATCTCTCAGCTTCACTAGAGGGCCTAGCTATACCTGCAACGAGGTCCTTAAGCCTCTCAGCCGGTGGGGGAGGAGGCTCAATGAACCTAAGCCTAGTCATACCATTATCGTCAGTATATAGGTAGTATTGAACAGCTCCAACCCTGTAATGAGCCGAGATCCTCCAATCCTCAGGAACACCTAAACTCTCAAACCCAACCCTAGGCTTGACCTCAACCCCCCTCTCCGAGAACCTCCTAGAAAGTCTCTCAATAACAATTCTAAACATCCAACATCACCGTAAACGTTAACATTAAAAGGGGGAGAAAAGAAGGATGGGGATAGATAGTGCTCAACCTATGGCTACCGTCTCCACTAAATTCTGGTTCCTAGCCTTATATGATATAACAATTGCCTTAGCATCTGAGGGGACGAGGAGGATTACTGTGTACTTAGCTCCAGGCACTAGGTTTACATTGGGGCTTCCGGAGACTATTTGAGCGTTTGTAGTGGTAGCTGTTGGTGTTATATAGTTAAACCCCGTTATAGTTATGTTAGTTCTGTAGCCGTTAACCATGTCTACTTGGACTAGAACTCTTGTGTTGTCGAAGTAGCTTTTTGTAGCTGATACTATTAACGTTTCACCTGAGGCCATTGCTGATTCAGTTGTTTTCATGAAGAACTCGTATACTATGACCCCACCTAGCACTGTGAACGCTATCAATATTATGGTTGCCACCAGGGGGGACAGCCCTCTTCTCACACCTCCCACCTCCACACCAGGTTTTAGTAGTGTAGGTTGATGGTCAATGGCTTTTAGATATCAAATACTTTTAAGACGGGCTGGTGGAGGGGGTTAGGGTGGCTTTGGGGTTGGAGCCTGTAAGGGATGTTAGGGTTTCAGGTGATATGAGGGTTTGTGATCTCGTTGAGGCTTACGGGGTTATTCATGGTTTTACCGCTTCAAGGGTTTGGGAGGCTGTGAGGATTCTAAGAGAGGGTTTGAGCGTAAGTGATTTGAGGATCCTATCGTTTACAGGTAATCTCGTGGCTACAGGGCTTAGAGGTGTTCTGGCCCAGCTTGTGAGGGGGAGGTTTTTCAACCTGGTTATCACCACTACAGGGGCTTTAGATCACGATATTGCTAGGGCTCTAGGCGGGGTCTACTATAGGGGTTTCTTTGAGGCCGACGATGTTGAGTTGAGGGAGAGGGGGGTTCACAGACTGGGTAACGTGTACATACCTGTTGAGAGTTACGGTCCTCTCGTTGAGATGTTTGTTAGAAGGCTTGTAGGGGAGGCTTCTTCTGTTAAGAGCGAGTGGGGTGTTTACGAGCTACTAAGGCGAGCTGGGGGTATGATAGAGGATGAGAATAGTATTCTCAGAAGTGCTAGCTTAGCAGGTGTAGATGTTATAGTCCCCGGTTGGCCCGACGGGGCTTTCGGGACAGCGTTGTTCATGGAGTTGCAGAGAGGGGTTGGAGTGAGGGTCAACTACTTCCAGGATATGGCGAGGCTCGCTGATACATTCTTCACAGCTAAGAAGGCTACAGCTCTTGTATTAGGAGGTGGGATTAGCAAGCATCACACGCTATGGTGGTCTCAGTTTAAAGGAGGGCTGGATTACGCTGTCTACATTACAACAGCCGTAGAATACGATGGTAGTTTGAGTGGAGCTCAGACTAGGGAGGCTATAAGCTGGGGTAAGATATCGAGGGGGGCTAAGCACGTGGTGGTCTACGGGGATGCTACTATAATCCTACCCATGATAGCCTGCTGCATCCTAGACGTGAAGCCTCTAGATTGATGTTTTAAACTAGGATCTAACCTTAAAACCCAGTACTTAAGCTTTTTAGGTCAGGCTGGAAGCTAAGAGTGTGGGTCACCCCCTCTTTACGCTACCAGTAGCATAGGGTTTAGTGGACGGTGTCTAGTATGAGTAGAAGCGAGCTAGAGAAGTTTAGGGAGATGAGTGTTGCTGAGTTCTTTTCCAAGTACAGGGAGGTAGCAGGGTTCTCTAACCCGGCTAGAGCACTATACCAAACTGTTAGAGAGCTTGTGGAGAACTCTCTAGATGCTACAGACGGGCATGGAATAGTGCCTGAGGTGAAGATATACATTGAGAGGGTTGGTGGTGAGAGGAGCTGGTGTAGGGTTACAGTTGAGGATAACGGCATAGGGGTGCCCCCAACGGTTATGTCTGAGGCCTTCGGGAAGGTCTTATTTAGTAGCAAGTACGTGTTAAGACAAACTCGCGGTATGTACGGTTTAGGGGTTAAGGCCTCAATCCTCTACGGCTGGGCCACCACAGGTAACCCTGTTGAGGTTCAATCCTCTACTAGAGGTTCTGATTATGTCTACGTTAAGAAGCTTTATATTGATACGAAGAGGAACGAGCCCGTAGTAGTTGAGGAGGCGCAGTTCAGGAAGAACGTTTCGTGGCATGGGACTAGAGTGTCTCTTATCATAGAGTGTGACTGGCAGAGAGCTAAAGCTAGGATCCTAGAGTATGTTAGGAGAACAGCTGTTATAGCACCTTACTCCGACATAATACTGCAAACCCCCGATGGAGAAATTCTATTCTTCCCTAGAACTACGAGGAAAATGCCTAAACCCCCTAGAACAGCTAAACCCCACCCTCACGGTGTTGACGTGGAGACGTTAAAGCAGATGCTACGAGCAACCAAGGCTAAAACCCTCCTAGACTTCCTTGAATCTGAGTTTCAAAGCGTTGGAGAGCAATCCGCTCTTGAGTTCTTGAAGGTAGTTGGTTTAAAACCCGAAATGAAGCCTAGAAGGCTTCTTAGAAGTGAGAACGACGGGCTCCTAGTAACCATGGTTGAAGCCATGAAATCATTCAAGTTTAGAGCTCCCCGTAGTGATTATCTAAGCCCGTTAGGGGAGGAGCTTATAAAAATAGGCTTGAAGAGGATGTTCAACCCAGAATGGGTTGACGCCATAAAGAGACCTCCTAGGGCATACCAAGGCCACCCATTCATAGTAGAGGTTGGGATGGCCTATGGGGGGGCTATACAGGCTTCGGAGGAGCCACTACTTCTAAGATATGCTAATAAGATACCACTACTCTATGAGGAGAAGGAGGACGTATCCTACAAGGTTGTAAGTGATGTGAACTGGAAGCAGTACGATATAGAGATGCCGGCACCCCTAGTAGTCTTGGTGCATGTAGTTAGCACTAAGATACCGTATAAAGGTGTAGGCAAGGAGAGTATAAGTGATGTACCAGAACTTGAAGCCGAGATTAGGAACGGCGTCTTAGAGCTAGCTAGGAGGTTGAAACGCTTTATATCAGCTAAGGAGAGGGAAGCTGAGGCCATGAGGAAAATCCTGGTTCTAGCTAGGTACATACCGGAGATAGCGAGGAGCCTCAAGACATTCTCAAGGCCACCTGAATCCTGGAAGCCCCTAGAACCGGGCGAGGAGAAGGATGTTGTGGAGGCCTTGGTGGGGTTGGTGGCTAGGAGTGTAACATTACCTAGATCTGGTGATAACCCTGGTAGGAGTGTCGAGGATTTAGTGAGGAGCGTGATTAGCGGGGTTAAGGTATCTTAGAGGTGGGCCCGGTGAACGTGGTGGATTCAATTGACGTTGAGGCTAGGAGGAGAGCAGCTAGCATACTTAGAGATGTCATGTTACGAGTTCTAGATGATGTAATTAAGGGGAGGCCTCCTAAGCTGGTCATACCTAAGAGAACCCTGTCTAACACCATATTTGATCCTGAGAGGGGCATCCTAGTCCTTGGCGACGATGTTTTCGAAAGAAACATGTTAGATATGGGTGAAACAAGGAGGTTTATGCAAACACTATTAATGGCTTCAATAGTATACCAGGCACTTGTAGAGAACGAGTACCCCACAATAAGAGACCTCTACTATAGGGGTAAACATACCATATCCTATAGAGATCTCAAGGGCGTCCTAAGGGAGGAGAACACCTGGGACGAGCAGGCTGAGAGTGATGCAGCCATAAGAGATATTGAGGTTGCAACGGGGCTGTTAAGAGAGCATATGCTGATACTTAGTAAGGAGAAGGGTAAGGTTGTTGGAAATATGAGGATTAGGAGCGGGCCTGACGTGATAGACCTGTCTAAGCTAGGTCATGGAGCTTACGCTATAGAGTCTACGCCCGACCTCATAGAGTTCCTCGATGTGGATGCCGAGTTCGTGTTGGTGGTGGAGAAGGACGCTGTGTTCCAGCAACTTCACAGGATAGGCTTCTGGAGACAGTATAAGTCAATACTGGTAACTGGAGCGGGGCAACCTGATAGAGCTACGAGGAGGTTTGTGAGGAGGCTTAACGAAGAGCTAGGCCTACCCGTGTACGTGCTAACAGATAGCGACCCCTATGGATGGAACATATACTCGGTGTTTAAGGTAGGAAGTATAACTTTAAGCTATGAGAGTGAGAGGTTGGCAACACCTAAGGCGAAGTTCCTAGGAGTTTCAATGACAGACATATTCGGTGACACAAACAAGAAACCATATCTAACAGAGTCGGAGAGGAAGAACTTCATAATAAAGGCTAAAGAGAGGGATGTGAAGAGAGCCAGAGAGCTCATGAACTACACGTGGTTCCAAACCCCAAGGTGGAAAAAGGAGATCAACATGTTCCTAGAGAAGAAAGTTAAGTTGGAGATAGAAGCTTTAGCTGGAAAAGGACTTAAATTCCTTGCATTCCAATATATACCAGAGAAGATACAAGTAAGGGATTGGATAGACTAGTTATTAGCGTAACCCGCTAACAATTAAAACGCGCGAAAACTATAAGCCCTCGGGGCCCCCTATGGGCGTTGTGGAGGATACCAGGTTAAGGCTTATCAGGTCTCTATCTAGTCTAGGAGCTTTCATCTTCGATAGAAGGCTTATTGATAGTAGTAGTGTTGAAAGCGTCCTCTCCAGCTTTGGTATCTCTAGTTTGCTAAGTAGAGCTGATATTGGCGACCTTGTTATCTACTATGTGGATACTGGTAGGTTTAAGAGGAAGTGTCTCTATGAGAGGTGTTCTATGGAGGATGCTGTTGCTAGGGATGCTTGCCTTAGAGAGTGTTTAATGTTATTAGAGAAGGAAGTTGTAAGGGTTATCTCTGAGGCTCTAAGTCGTTCTAGCTCTACTTAGCTAGTTTCTCAACGCATTTCTCTAGAATTCCCTCTACGTCGCGGCTTAGCTCTTTTAACATACTATCATAGCCTGGGGGTAGCTCTCTCCTCACGACGCTATTCTCATCCACTATTCTTACCAACATCCTTAATAAAGCCACTCTTACCAGGGTACTCTTAGATACACTGCATTTCGCTGCCAGCAATTTTAATAGGTAGTCCTCATATACTGTTACCTTGAAGGCTATAGGCACTATGCTAGATGGCTTAAACCATTTCCTCCTCAACGTTCTAAATCTCCCCTTCCCTCCTCTAGCACCTTAAGCGCCTCTAGTAAAGACCTCCTCTTCTCCTCCTCACTCTCAGCCATAAGAGCCTCCACTATATGTGCTAACACCTTATACAATCTAGCTGTTTCAAGACCTTGGTTTGAAATTTTAGTCTCAAGAACTGTTACCCTCGAGTTTAAGGCTTCCAGTAATATTTGAACGCCCGCAATAGCATCGTCATCGTGATGGTGGTGATGGTGGTGTTCGCCACCTCCATGCCTCTCCTCCACCTCCTCTACAACCCTCTCCACATCCTCCCTCTTCTTAGGAAAACTAAGCCTCCTAGATCCCAGCCCTCACCACCCATAATCCTAGAGCTACTCAAGATTCTTATAACCACCACCCCAGACTTAAACCTCCTCACCCAGCTCTGAACAGGAGGGTCCCCGGCCGTCTAGCTAGGCTGTTACAACTGGGAACCTAGCTCTTTTAAGGACCATCCGTGCTATTCACACACCATTTCAAGAGGCTGGTTCCTCATTACGCTAAAGCCGAATTAAACCTCGCCTTTCAAGGCGAGGAGGGGTCATACTCTAAAAACTAAGTATGTCTAGGCTGGAGCTTCCCGCGTAAAACGCTTACTAAGCTTTGTTTACAGCAGATCTTAGCATGGTGGGTGTAGGGTTCAGAGATCCGTAGAGGCTGTGAACCCTTGGTGGCAGGATGAGGAGCTGTTGCGGTGGGGGGCTCACGCTGTGCCGTTGGGAGGCAGACGGTCGATCAATCTGCTATCTGCTGAGAAACGGTGGTTGACGTTCTGTATAAGCTATACTATCGTTCCGGTATTTCGAGTGTATTACCCCCGCATACTTCTAGAAGGTTTTAAATGGAAACATGTATGGTGGGGGGTTTGGTGCCTGGCTTTGCATATGTTCCGCCTTTGAAAGGTTCTGATAGGATGAGTGTTGGCGAGGCTGTTAGCGCCTTCTTGGCGACTTTATCGGCTTTGGGGCTTAATGTTAAGACTTTGAAGGCTTACTCTGCAGCTCTTAATAGTTTTGCTAATTTCGTAGGACGTGATAGGCTTGTATCCGAGGTTACATTAGATGATTACATTAGGTGGCTTTCCAAGCTTAGAGGAGGGGGTTTGAAGGGCGGTGGGGGTGTTAGCGATAGCACTATCCACTACTATAGTGTCTTTGTAAGGCGCTTCCTAAGATGGGCTGGTTTAAAGGCTGAGATACCGGTGGTTCCAAGAGCTAAGAGTGGTTTCAGCGACGCCCTAACATGGGATGATGTTGAAAGGCTTGTGAGAGCCTCAAGGGACTATGTGGATCTAGTAGCGGTTACCCTAATGGCGGAGAGCGGTATTAGAGCTTCAGAGCTCCTATCACTAAGAGCTGTTGACATAGATCTTCACAGTGGAGTTGCTAGAGTTACCGGTAAGTATGGTAAACAGAGGATAGTCATCCTAGGCCCCCTATCCAGGGCCGTCCTAGCAGATTACATGGTGAGATCTAGGCTGAACCCCGGGGATAGGCTTATCAACATATCATACCAAGCATTATACAAGAGGTTAAAGAAGTTAGCATACATAGCGGGAGTGGACGTTGAGAGGGTGAGACCACATGTGCTAAGGCATACCTTTGCAACAGAGGCTATAAGAAGGGGGATGAGCCTTCCAGCTCTACAGAAACTACTGGGCCACAGTGATCTGAAAATAACACAACTCTACCTACACCTCACAAACGATGATGTGAGGAGGGAGTACGAGAAGGTATTCCTACAACAGAGCATGTGGCCTCACCAAGGACCCATGTTAAATAACCAGCTACAGGGACCTCCGTTTACAGGCGCTGAAACGCTAACTTGGAAACCTCGCCCTCAGAGAGTAGGCCGGTAACACTAAGCCCTATGCCTTGATGATAATTTATAGCCTTGTATATATTCATTAGATTCCCTCTCTATACAGTCCTTTTTAAACCTATGGGCCTCACGTTCTCTAACGGGTGTTATGGTGGGGTCTAGGTTTTACTCTACAGACTGGCCTTTTAGGGAGTATTCTTTAGATGATATTGGTTTTGACTTGAGGAGAGCGTTAGGTCTCTACAGGGTTATCGATGAGGAGGGGGAGCAGGTTGGAGACTTTGACGTTGATGTTGATAGGTTGCTCGAAATGTACGTCTACATGGTTAGAGCTAGGATACTCGATGACTGGCTTCTAAGGCTTCAAAGGGTTGGTAAGGTAGCTTTACATGCACCTAATAAAGGTCAAGAAGCTGTCGGTGTCGGGGCGGCCATGGCCTTGGATGGGGGTGACTGGTTGTTTCCAAGTTATAGAGAGCTTGGAGCGTACCTCGTTAAAGGTATGAGCGAGGAGGAGATACTGGATAGGGCCATTGCCAACATTGATGATATTTTGAGAGGTAGCGAGTTCGCGGTCTACGGTAAGAGGAGTGTTAACCTAGTTCCAGCCCCGGTGCCTGTAGGCAACCAAGCTCCACACGCTGTAGGCGCGGCCATGGCGGCTAAAATACTAGGCCATAGAACTGTTGTTATGGCGATTTTCGGTGATGGAGCCACATCTAGGGGGCATTTCCACGCTGCTCTGAACTTCGCAGGGGTTTTTAAAGCCCCTGTAGTGTTTGTGGTACAGAACAACCAATGGGCTATCTCACTACCATCTAGAAGGCAGACTGCATCAGTAACATTCGCTGTGAAAGGAGTAGCTTACGGGGTTCCCAGCGTTAGAGTTGATGGTAACGATGTACTCGCGGTATACACTATTGCTAGAGAGGCCGTTGAGAGAGCTAGGAGAGGTGAGGGGCCGACGCTCGTGGAGGCTGTAACCTATAGGATGGGCCCCCATACTACAGCAGATGATCCAGACAAATACAGAGATCCTGGTGAGGTTAAGTTGTTCGAGAAACTAGACCCTATAATTAGGTTTAAGAAGTTCCTCTACAAGAAGGGTTTTCTAGACGAGGATCAGGACAGGAGGATATGGGAGGAGTGGAGCTCGAGGATAGAGGATACTGTTAAGAAGTGCTACAACAAACCCCCCCTGCCCGTGGATGTGATACTGGAGAATGTATATTCGAAACCTACATGGAATTTGCTGGAGCAGTATGAGGAGTTGAAGGAGTCTCTTGAGATTATAAGAGAGCTGGGATTGGAGGTTGACTGATTTGCCTTTGATGAACATGGTTCAGGCTCTTAATAGTGCTCTAAGGGAGGAGATGAGGAGGAATCCAAGGATAGTGGTCTTAGGGGAGGATGTTGGCAGGAGGGGGGGCGTGTTCCTAGTAACAGACGGTTTGATAGACGAGTTTGGAGCTGAGAGAGTTATAGATACGCCTTTAACAGAACTAGGCATAGTTGGTGTAGCTGTAGGCATGGCCCTCTATGGTTTGAAGCCTGTTGCAGAGATACAGTTTATAGACTTCATATACGAGGCGCTAGACCAGCTTCTAAGCGAGGCGGCAAAGATTAGAAGGAGGACTGGGGGCATGTATAGTGCTCCAATAGTGGTTAGAGGGCCCTGCTGTGGTGGTGTTAGGGGTGGGATGTTCCATAGTCAGAGCCCTGAATCCTACTTCGTACACACACCAGGTCTTATAACTATAATGCCTTCAACCCCCTATGATGCTAAGGGGTTGCTAAAATCCGCTTTGAGATCCGAGGATCCCGTGGTGTTCCTAGAGCCTAAAATACTCTATAGGACAGTAAGAGAGGAGGTTCCTGAGGAGGACTACGTGGTACCCATAGGTAAGGCTAGGGTGGCTAAGGAGGGTTCAGATGTTACCGTGGTAACCTGGGGTGCTATGGTATACCAGGCTCTTGAAGCTGCTAAGCTAGTTAAGGCAAGGCACGGCTGGGATGTCGAGGTCATAGATTTAAGAACCCTATTCCCCTTCGATAAGGACGCGATACTAGAGAGTCTGGAGAAGACAGGGAGGCTGATGGTCGTTCACGAAGCCCCAAGAACCCTTGGTCTGGGAGCTGAGATAGCGGCTTATGTAGCGGAGAACGCCATAGATATGCTAAGAGCTCCTATAAAGAGGGTTACGGGCTTCGACGCCCCGTTCCCCCTCGTCCACGAGAAGCTCTACATGCCTAACGTGGCCCGCATATATATGGGGTTGTCTAAGCTTATGAAGTACTAGGTGGGTGCGATGGCTCTAAGGCAGGTTAAGCTCCCCGATATAGGTGAGGGGTTGGTCGAGGGTGAGATTGTAGAATGGCTTGTTAAAGAGGGGGACTATGTTAAAATGTTCCAGCCACTAGTTAGAGTCTTAACTGCTAAGGCTACAGTCGAGATACCATCGCCTTTCGAGGGCAGAATTTTAAGGCTCCTAGCTAAGCCAGGAGACGTTGTTAGGGTTGGAGCTCCAATAGCGGAGATCGAGGCCCCCGAAGTGCAGGTAGCAACCGGAGCTCCTGGAGCCTCAGATGTTGAGAGGGTCGAATCTAGAGAGAGTGCGCGAGAGGCGTTACAGGTCCCGGTTAGAGCCCCGCCTAGGGTTAGGAAGCTTGCTAGAGAGTTGGGGGTGGATCTTTCTAAGGTTAAAGGCACGGGGCCTGGAGGTGTGATAACTGAGGAGGATGTTCTAAGGTATGCTGAGGAGTCTAAGAAGGCTGCTGAGGCCCCCAGGCAGCCCGCCCTAGTTGAGGGTGCTGTTGAGAGGGTCCCTCTTAAAGGTATCAGGAGGATTATGGCCTCTAAAATGGTCGAGGCTAAATCTAGGATACCTCATGCCTACATAGTGGAGGAGGTAGATGTAACGGAGCTCGTTAAGCTAAGGGATGTTCTAAGGCAGGATGCAGAGTCTAAGGGCGTTAAACTAACACTCCTACCTTTCATAGTGAAAGCTGTGGTTAAAGCCCTTAAGGAGTACCCGTTGCTAAACGCCTCTCTAGATGAGGAGAGGGGGGAGATTATTATTAAAAAGTTCTACAACATAGGGGTTGCTGTTGACACGCCACAGGGACTTGTAGTTCCTGTTATAAAGGGAGCTGATGGTAAGGGCTTATACCAGATTGCTAGGGAGATAGGTGAGCTAGCGGAGAAGGCAAGAGAGGGTAAGACGAGTTTAGAGGATGTAACGGGGGGCACCTTCTCTATAACCAACATAGGATCCGTGGGGACGGTGCTCGGCATGGCCATAATAAACTACCCCGAGGCAGCCATACTTGGAGTCCACAGGCTGGTTGAAGTTCCAAGGTATGTTGATGGAGAGCTTAAGCCTAGAAAAATAGTGTACCTTTCGCTAAGCTTTGATCATAGGTTCATTGAGGGGGCTTACGCCACGAGGTTCCTACTAGCGGTTAAAAGGTATCTAGAGAATCCAGCTATTTTAATGGCTTCAGAGGAGGAGTTTAAGTGAGGTGTGCCTAGTGGATAAGTTCGACTTAGTGGTTCTAGGAGGAGGTCCTGGGGGGTACCCTGCAGCTATTAGAGCTTCCCAGCTAGGCTTGAGCACAGCTCTTGTAGAGGCTAATAGGCTTGGGGGGGAGTGCACGAACTACGGTTGTATACCTACGAAGTCCATGATTAGACCTGTGGAGCTCCTATCAAGCTTATCAAGGCTCCCCTTTGTTAAATTAAGCTATGAGCTGGACTACCAAGCCTACATGGATTGGGTTAAAGGTGTGGCATCTAGGGTATCAGAGGGTGTAGGCTCCCTCCTAAGAAGGTATAATGTTGAGGTGTTTAACGCTAGAGGGTGGGTTGCAGAGCCGGGTGTTTTAGAGCTTAGTGATGGGAGGAGGATCGGCTACTCTAAGCTTGTAGTCGCTACGGGGACGGACCCGGCTAGCATACCGGGGCTTGATTTCGATGGAGCTCTAATACATAATAATAGGACTATATTAGAGGTTAGGAGGAAGCCGTCGAGGGTCCTTGTAATTGGAGCTGGGTATATTGGTGTGGAGTTCGCTAACATCATGGCTAAGCTTGGCGTCGACGTATACATTGTGGAGGTTATGGATAGAGTGCTCCCAGTTATGGATGATGATTTCTCAAGGTTAATGTCTAGAAGGTTATCTAGGATGGGTGTTAAGGTGTATACCTCAACTAGGATCGTGGAGGTTGAGAAGAGGGAAGGCTACGTTAAGGCTAAGCTATCCAACAACGTTGAGGTTGAAGCCGACCTCGTCCTCGTAGCTGTGGGTAGGAAGCCTAATACTAAGGGGTTGGGGCTCGAACGTCTAGGGGTAAGCCTGGATGAGAGGGGGTATGTTAGGGTCGATGGTAGGATGGCGGCCTCCACTAATGTCTACGCTTCAGGTGATGTGACAGGACCACCGCTACTAGCGCATAGGGCTTTCGCACAGGCAATAGTCGCGGCTGAGAACGCCGCAGGTCTTAAATCAGAGTTCGACGCTAGAGCGATACCATCAGTAGTGTTCACAGATCCAGAGCTTGTAAGTGTTGGTTTAACAGAGGTAGAGGCTAAGAACGCAGGGTATAGGGTCTCAACAGTAAAGCTGCCCATAGGGGGGCTAGCTAGGGCTACCATAGAGGATTCCCTCGACGGTTTTATAAAAATAGTCTATGAGGAGAGTAGTAAGGCGGTAATCGGAATCCACCTAGCAGCACCGCACGCCTCAGAGATAGCTGGGGAGCTAGGGCTAGCCATAGAGATGGGTGCAACCCTGGAAGACCTAGCCTCAACTATACACCCACATCCAACAATTTCAGAAGCAGTACAGGAGGTGGCAGAACTAGCATTAGGGAAACCGAAACATTTTAAAATCGGACGGTGATGCTACCCGAGAATGTTAAGGATATAAGATAAGCGTAAAATATGTGGGTTGTGGGGGAAAGGTGACTGGTTTAAGGGGACTGTTACTCGCTAATCTCCCCTAGCTCCTCTAGGTATTTACCGAAGGTCGACGCTATATCTCTAGCTGATATGACACCTTTAAGCTTTCCATCTCTATCTACTACAGGTAGATGTCTTATTCTCCTTTCAGCCATTAGGGTTACAGCTTTCGTTAAGGTGTCATCCTCGAATACGGTTACAGGGTCTTTTGTCATCAAGTCTCCTATCTTAGATGTAAGAGGCTTACCCTCACCTATAAGCTTAACTAGATCTCTCTCTGTGAAAATCCCTAGTACTCTGCCCTCAGGGCTCACTACTATGACACTACCGACCCCCTCTCTATACATTAACTTAACCGCCTCCTCAACCGTGGTTAGAGGGGTTACTGTTACAGGGGCTCTTTTAACGATATCCGATACTTTGATTGCACTCGGGTGACTCAAAGCCCTCACCAGTATAATTATTGCATCGAACACTAATTTACCTTGCTCAGCTTAAGTCGATCACAGCTATCTACTATTGTCTAACCATGCTCTACGGGTTTGAAGAACATTACATCTGTTATCAGACCTCTCCTCTCTTCCTTAGGTCTGAATACGGGTTCGACCTTGAGCCCTACTTTTACCTTATCAGGCTCCACCTCTACATAGTGTATTAGCCCTCCGTGGGCCTCCTCGGTTCCCACTAAGGCTATTACAACCGGTTTATCGAGCTTCGCTCCATACATATCCTCGTATATTATGGTATAGCTTTTAACAATCCAGGGCCCTTTAACCTCCACTAGCTCGCCTTCACTATGATCCGGGCAGTACGTCTTAGCTGGGATGTAGAGCTTGTTTCCGCACTTAACACCCATGATTCTACCTTCCATTAAGGCCTCAGCTACCTTAACTCCCACCGGCCCGGGTGTGTATATATACCTCTCAGTCTCCATCCTACCCTCAACGTGGACTACATCTGATACCCTAGACTTCTTCCATAAACTCATCTAGACCACCTCCCGAGGTTGTAGGGGTTCAAAGCATTCAATATCGAGTATGCTACCCATCCTCTCATGCACAGGCTTCCACCTCGGTTTAACCCTCATCCCTATAACCCTCCCGCTTTTAACATCGTCCTCCGTTACACCGCATAGTTTATGGAATAAACCTGCGAAGTCGAAGCTGTTCTCAGCATGACCTGGAGCATCCAATCTTATAACACCTATGATCTCCGGCTTCTCAAGCCTCTCCCTAGCAGCCCCTATGTAGCTTGTAACAGCTGTTTCAACCCTCCCAGCCCCTGTTACTTCAACCCACTCTGTTGTAGGTGTGAAGCAGAACTCACAGTAGACTCTAGGTGGTACCAGGACCCTACGGCATGAAGGGCACAGCTTCCCGAGAATCCTACCATCCTTAAGCCCTCTTAGGAACTCTGAGAGGGCTTGACCAGCACTATATGAGTACCTTGCTGTGGGCGTGTACTCTATAACCCCTGGTAGCCTTCTAAGATCCTCCTCCCTAATATACCTCCCGGGAACCCTCTCAGGCTTCACGGACCCCACCTCATGTTGAGAGGACGACAACCGTCCCAGCTTGCATTAAATCACCCCAAGCATTAGCAACAGCTTTGTGAACAGGCTTCTTAACTTGCCTAGCTCCAGCCTCATACCTCAACTGCCAGAAGAGTTCAGCGACCTTCATAACCCCTGCGGCAGCTATAGGGTTACCGACACCTAGGAGGCCTCCGCCAGGCGATGTGGGGAGCTCCCCGCTTCTATCAAAGTAACCTTCCTTGAGAAGCTTCGGAGCCTCACACCTCCTAGCTAGCATTAAGCCCTCGATATGATGTAACTCCTTGTAGTCGAAGGGGTCGTAGGGTTCGGCAACGTCTATCTCCTTCCACGGCCTCTCGATACCGGCCATTTTATATGCCATCCTAGCAGCGTACTCCAGGTATCTAGGGTAAGCTAGATCCCTGTTGTACCAGTGTGTGTTATCCAGGGTGAACCCTATACCTTCAACCCAAACTGGTGTATCTGTAACCCTCCTAGCTACACTCTCACTAGCTAGGACTAGAGCTGCTGCACCGTCACTAACAGGGCTTATATCGAGTAGTTGCACGGGCCACACTAGAACTTCGCTCTTCAACACATCATCAACGGTTATTTTAGCGGCCGCCTGAGCAGCTGGGTGATCTAAGGCGTTCCTCTTATTCTTAACAGAGACGAGAGCTATATCCTCTTTAGAGGCGTTACAAACATGCATGTACCTTCTCATCTCCAAAGCGAATATCCAGATTAGGTTAGGACCTAGAGGCCTCTCAAGTATAGGATCCCATATGTAGGCGAAAACCCCCTGAGGGTGCGGGTAGGCATGGCTCATCTTCTCCTCTCCAACGGCCAGCACAGTTTTACACAAACCACTAGCAACATGCCACCATGCCACAACTGGGACCATCACGCCAGTACCGCCACCCACGAAAACCCTTACAACAGGCTTATTGAACCCCCCAGATCCATCGGCTAAATACTCGCCTTTCATGTGGATCCCGTCGAAGGCGTCGGGAGCGGAGCCTACCACAATACAGTCTATATCCTTGAGCGTCAATCCTGCAGAGCTTAAAGCCTCCCTAGAAGCTTCCCAAGCTAGCTCCCTCGGTGTTTCAAGGAGCCTCCTCCTGAATAATGTTAACCCGGCTCCAACAATGGCTACCTTATCCTTAACGAATATGTTGGACTTCACCCCCACCACCCCTAGTCCCTCGATACAACCGCTACAATGCTAGTATACGTTGGAGGCCCTCTCCACGATGCAACAACAGCTCTCCTCACATCCTTCAACTGAACTCCCCCCGCCTCACCTCTCAATTGTAGAACCACCTCAAGTAGCCTTGATAAACCTGTAGCTTCCAAAGTGACCCCCATGGAGAGGCTTCCACCACTAGGGTTAACGGGGTAGCCCCCCTCCGGGTTGTAGTAGCCTGACTCCAGCATCCTATGCGCCCCCCCACCTCCTAAGCCTAGCTCCTCTAGTGATAGGAGCTCCATGTAGCTAAACCTGTCTTCAACCTCGGAGAAATCCGTTTGCCTAAGCGGATCTTCTACACCAGCTAGCTTATATGCTCCGAGAGCTGCCAGCCTCATTGAAGGCATCCTACCCCACTCGTGCCATTCAACAGCCCCTGTGCCAACCTCGGTAGCCCACCATATCCCTTCAACCCAGACATGCTTATCCCCGAGTCTTCTAGCTACATCCTCTGATGCTAGTACCACGTTTATAGCTACATCAGTAAACCCCGCTATCTCATATCGGGTTAGAGGGTGTATTACAGGTTTTGAGTCGAGCACCTGGTCGAGGGTTACCTTAGCAGAGTGAGAGGCTCTAGGGTTGAGGAGACCTCTAACCTTGTTCTTAACAGCAACCATAGCTAGGTGCTCCCTCGAAGCCCCGCTACGTCTCATGTAGGCTACAGCGTCAAGCCCGGCTTGGAAGAGGGGGTTCGGTATCTTGAGAGTTCTAATGTTAGGGTCTAGTGAGAACTCGTAGATCTCCTGAGGTGACATTATATCGCTTGGCTTAGCGTGAGCCTCAACAGCTACGACGTTGAAAGCACCACTCTTAATCATCATGTAAGCTTGTCCTACACACTGCAGGCCATCACCCGTTATGGTCATGGTGGGTCTTAGAACACCACCTATAGGCTCGGGCGCGAACTCGTCGGAGATAGCTATGCCCTCCCAGAAATCCTCCTGACATGATATGAAGGCATCCACATCCCTCCTAGGATCTAAACCAGCATCCTCGTAAGCCCTCACAGCAGCCTCAAACATCATCTCTCTAAACGACAGCTCCGGAACAGTAGGCTTGAAGCCGTACCAGCCTACACCGACCACGGCAACCCTCAACTAAGAGCACCTTAAAAGTTAAGAGATCGTAGAATCTATTAAATCTTATCCTAGGATACTAGCATAGGTGAGACCATGAGCCGGGACTCGAAGTTACCTAAAGTAGGGGTCGGATGCCTTGTCCTGGACGAGCAAGGTAAAGTTCTCCTAGTTAGAAGAGCGTACCCCCCAGGCGCTGGGAAATGGAGCATACCAGGAGGCCATGTAGAGCTAGGAGAGGATCTAGTGGAGG
Organism: Desulfurococcaceae archaeon; assembly: GCA_020833325.1. Taxonomy (GTDB): domain Archaea; phylum Thermoproteota; class Thermoprotei_A; order Sulfolobales; family Acidilobaceae; genus DSZV01. Next base: position 24,204 of record JAJHQN010000014.1, read on the forward strand.
CGGCTACGAGGGAGCTCAAGGAGGAGACGGGGGTAGAGGCGGAGCCCGTAGGCGTTGTAAACGTGGATACACTAATAGTATATGATGAGAGGGAGAACATAAAATATCATTATGTCCTCATAGACGTGCTCTACAAGGATCCCAAAGGTGAAATTAGACCGGGAGGTGACGCCCTGGAGGTGGGCTTCTACAGGCTAGAGGAGGCACTTAAAATGGATTTAACAACCTCGGTTAGAGGCCTCCTAGAGAAGATAACGCTGAACATAATACCCCTAGAGAAACCTATAC